>PLNY01000127.1 GCA_003141915.1 Anaerolineae bacterium
CAGACAGCCGTTATTTTGTTAATATTTTTCAGGAGCAAAAATGAAGAAACCTGTTATGTCTACTTCAAAGCCCAATCGTGTATATGAAAATATTCTTGAGGCGATTGGCAATACCCCGCTTGTCCATCTCGGAAAGATCGAAGGCGATGTATCTGCTTCACTGTTCGCCAAAGTCGAATACTTCAATCCGGGAGGATCGATAAAAGACCGTATCGCCGTCAACATCATCGAAGATGCCGAGCGAAGCGGCCGATTAAAGCCCGGCGGCACAGTCGTTGAATCAACTTCGGGGAACACAGGGATGGGGCTGGCATTGGTTTGCGCACAAAAAGGGTACAAGTCAATCTTTGTCATGCCTGATAAAATGAGCCAGGAGAAAATTCAACTTCTCTCCGCGATCGGGAGTCGTGTCGTGATTACTCCGACTGCCGTCGAGCCTGACGACCCGCGTTCCTATTACAGTGTTGCCAAACGTCTGGTGGCTGAAACCCCAAATGCAATCCTGGCCAACCAGTACCATAACCCGCAGAATCCACGCAGTCATTATCTCACTACCGGCCCTGAACTTTGGGAACAGACCGGCGGAAGAATCACCGACCTGGTCGCCTGCATGGGAACGGGCGGGACAATCAGTGGAACAGCTCGGTATCTGAAGGAGAAAAATCAAAACATCCAAATTATCGGTGTCGATCCCGTGGGGTCGATCCTGATGGATACTTGGAAAAATAACGGCCAGGTACCTGATAATGCAAAAGCGGCTCCGTACAAAGTAGAGGGATTTGGAGAAGACTTCCTACCCTCGACGCTTGATCTTTCGCTCATTGACGATGTGATCCAAGTGAGTGACCAAGAATCCTTCTTATGGGCGCGCCGGCTGGCCAAAGAAGAAGGCATCTTTGCCGGTGGTTCTTCGGGCGCGGCTTTAGCAGCGGCAGTGCGCTATGCTAAGAGGCTAACCGTTGAAAACAGCAAACAAACCAATGAGCGTCTGATCGTGGTGATCTTGCCGGATTCCGGCTCGCGTTATCTATCCAAGATCTATGACGACAAATGGATGCAAGAGAATGGCTTCCTGGAACTGCAATGGGGTGAAACCCCGCTCAGCGAGATTCTGTCGGCCAAGAAATTGGAAGGCCTGATTACCATTTGGACAAGCGACCGCATGACGGATGCAATCTCGCTGCTGAAAGAACATGATGTCTCTCAAGTTCCGGCCCTATCCCCAGATGGGACACTGGCGGGATTAGTGACCGAGGTCGACTTGCTAAATCATATGCTGAAGGCGCGCCATGATCACTCGCCGGACGAGACGGTCGAGAACATTATTCGTCGGGCAGATGCGCTCTTCCCTACTTCAGCGCCTCTGGAATCTGCTCTTCCTGCTCTGACTGACGATCAAGTCGTGCTGGTAACTGAAGGCGACCGGCCGATAGNNCGTCCTGGACTTCATTGCCCAGAAAATCTGATTTCAAATCAAATAAGGAAAAACAAATTTGTCATATCGCCTCTTTACAATTACTGCGGAGTGCATAATCCGATGAAATTTGAAACACTTACCATCCACGCGGGTCAGGAACCCGATCCGAACAACGGCGCAGTGATGACGCCCATTTATCAAACATCCACGTTCGCACAAGACGGAGTGGGCAAGCCGCGTGATGGTTATGAATATGCGCGCACGAAAAATCCGACGCGATCAGCCCTCGAAAACTGTGTTGCGCAACTCGAAGGCGGACAATATGGATTGGCGTTTGCTTCCGGCTCGGCCGCGACCGATACCGTTCTGCGATTGATGGACAGTGGAACGCATATATTGGCCGGAAACGATGTGTACGGCGGAACCTTTCGTTTATTCGATAAGGTGCTTCGCCGCTTCGGCCTCGACTTTGATTTCGTTGACACAACCGATCCTGAGTCTGTGGCTGACGCGTTAAAGCCGACAACACGAATGGTTTGGCTCGAGACTCCGACCAATCCGCTTTTGAGAATCACCGACATTCAAGCAATTTCGGAAATCACTCACAGACATTCAAATAAACCTTTACTGGTTGTGGATAACACGTTTGCCACGCCATATAATCAGCGCCCGCTCGAGCTCGGCGCGGACATTGTCGTCCATTCGACGACCAAGTACCTTGGCGGACACTCGGACGTGATTGGCGGGGTTGCGATTGTAAAAGACAAGTCTTTATATGAGAGATTGGCCTTCCTGCAAAATGCCATCGGCGCGGTACCCGCGCCCATGGATTGCTTTTTGATTCTACGCGGACTCAAAACATTGCATATCCGCATGGAGCGTCATGCCGAAAATGCAATGGCTATCGCGGAGTACTTGTTCAACCATCCAAAAGTGGCAAAAGTGATGTATCCGTTTCACAAAAGTCATCCGCAACTCCATTTGGCAAAAAAACAAATGCGAAGCGGAAGTGGAATGGTTTCAATCGTTATGAAAAGCGGACGCGAGGCCGCCTGCCAATTTGTAGAAGCGACCAAGGTTTTCACGCTCGCCGAATCACTGGGCGGCGTCGAATCGTTGATTGAAGTTCCTGCCTCGATGACCCATCTTTCCACGGCTGGCTCGCAAATCGCGGTTGACGCGGGCCTGGTTAGGTTATCCGTTGGAATTGAACACAAGGATGATTTGCTGGCAGATGTTGAAGAAGCCTTAAAGAAGGCGTAACATCAATTACTAACATACTTTGAGCGCGCCCGTTTTTTTCGTGTCCTCTTGACATTCCAATACCTTTTTGTTAGACTGTTAACTCGTGTTATTAACACGAGTTAACAGTCTAATTTCTTTATGACAAAGCATCAACTAAAATGCCCAAAAAACGAATAACCAGCCAGGATGTTGCAAACCTTGCCGGTGTTTCCCGCACCACCGTTTCTTTTGTATTGAATGATGTCAAGGGGTTGAATATTCCACAACCAACACGTCAAAAGGTTCATGATGCTGCAAATAAATTGGGATACATTCCGAACGCGGCAGCCCAAGCTCTCGCAAGCCGCCGAACAAGGGCTCTGGGGTTAGTGATGACACGCAGTCCGCACTATATTTCGACAGATGCTTTTTTACCCCAAATCATTGCAGGGTTAATGGATGTGGTCAAAGAACGCAAATTGCGCCTTCTTATAGAATATGTTGAAATGGCACATCAGGATCGAGCTTACCATGAACTGGCACGCGCCAAACATATTGACGGCATGATTCTCCTCACGCCGCGCATTGATGATAATGCACTGAAGAAACTTGAACAGGTTGATATACCTACTGTGATCATGGGAGAAATTATCGGCACGAATCTCTATTCGGTGGATATTGATAACCGTCTTGCCGCAGTCAAAGCAGTCCAATATTTGTTGGAACTCGGTCATAGGCAGATCGCTTGTATTTTGAATGCGCCTCCCTCTTATAGTTCAGCGGCTGCCCGTGTCATGGGATACAAAGATGCTCTCATCTCAGCCGGAATCCCGCCAAACGAAAAACTAATTCTGTATGCCGACTTCGACCCGCAAAGCGGCTATGACAGGATGAAATCCCTGCTTGCAAGCCAACAAAAATTCACAGCGATCTTTATTGCAAGCGATAACATTGCCATGGGTGCTTACGCGGCATTGCATGAAGCAGGGATGAGAATACCGGAAGATGTTTCAGTAATTGGTTTCGATGATATTCCTTGGGCAGAGTATGGTAACCCGCCACTAACCACTGTTCGTCTGGATGCACAGGAATTAGCCCGCAAGGCTTGTTTTGTCCTGACGGATTTGCTCAATGGAAAAGAAGTTTCGCAAAAGAGGCAGATCCTGGACACAGAGCTTGTTATTCGTCAATCATGCACGAGTTACAAGCATTCCCTTAAAGGAGGTGAGTTATTGCAGAAAACCTAATAAGCCGCAAGCAACAATCCAAATTCTAAGTACATTTCTCATGAGGAGAAAAGGAGAAAAATGAATAAAAGATCATTCGTATGGTCGCTGGTGAGCTTGTTGATACTAGCATCCTTGGCGCTGACTGCCTGCGGAAGTGCCGCAACTGCCACGACAGCCCCAGCTGCTGGCGGATCCAATGATTTCGTGGCGCGCGCCATGTCCGGAGAGTTCAAAGGAAAGACTGTAACCGCCACTGGTCCGTTTACGGATCAAGATTCTGTGAAGTTCAATGCCACCATGCAGGACTTCGAACAGAAGACCGGCATCACCATTAAGTATACGGGCGATAAGAACTTCGAAGCTGACATTAAAGCCGAAATCGAAGGCGGCAGTCCGCCAGATATTATTGACTTCCCCCAGCCTGGTCTAATTGCCAGCTTTGCTAAGGAAGGCAAGATTGTTGACCTAAGCAAGAACCTGAATGTGGGTCCGATCAAGGCCAATTACAATCCGTACTGGATTCAGCAATCCATGATGCCTGATCAGAATGGCAACATGATCATGGCCGGCATTTGGGAGCGCGTGAACGGTAAGGGCTTCGTTTATTATCCCAAGAAGGCTTGGGATGCCGCCGGGTACAAAGTTCCGACCACCTTTGATCAACTGCAGACTTTGATGGATCAAATGGTCAAAGACGGCACGCCTCCATGGTGCATTGGCATTGAGTCCGGTTCGGCCACGGGTTGGGTCGCTACAGACTGGATCGAGAACATCATGCTTCGCACCACCACCCCGGAGAATTATGATGCGTGGGTGCAAGGCAAGCTCAAGTTCTCATCGCCTGAAGTGACCAATGCTGCAAACATCATGGCAAAGATCTGGACCAACCCGAAGTATGTTTATGGCGGCAACGCCTACATTGTCAAGACCAGCTTCGGCGATTCGACGCTTCCGATGTTTGACCCGTCCGGTCCGAAATGTTTGATGAACATGAACGGCAATTTCGTCGCCAGCTTTTTCCCGGCCGGCCTCAAGTCTGGAGTTGACTACAGCGCCTTCTACTTCCCGCCCATTGATCCGCAGTATGGTTCACCGATGGAAGTTGCTGGCGACATCTGGGGCGCGACCAATAACCGCCCCGAGGTGATGGCTGTAATGCAATACTTCACTATGGGCATACATCTGAAGACCTGGATGGAGCAAGGTGGAGCTATCGCACCACAGAAGGATGCCGATGTCAATTGGTACGGCGATCCGGTTGATAAGGTAGTCGGCGCGGCGGTACTGAACGCTGGAACTTTGCGCTTCGACGGATCTGATTCCATGCCAAGCTCCGTTGGCACCGGTTCGTTCTGGAAAGAGATGACCAGCTGGGCTTCTGGTTCTGAGACCATGACCCAGGCGTTGGCGAACATTGACGCCTCCTGGCCAGCAACACCCTAATTGCTTTTTGGTACAATAATAAGGTCGGCCCGCCTTATCCGCGGGCCGACTTGAAATATTTGGCATTCGTTTTACCGGAACATTCAAATCTCGGCAGGCTAACAAGAAAATGTTCCACAAGGTTTGAACAGAGTCCCGCTCTTCGATTGTTTCTCTCGTCTGTGCACCAGAGAAAGGATTAGATTATGTCCGCATCCGAAGTTGAAGGCACGAGGAATCGCTTATCAGGCATCCAGATCATTCGAATGATCGCCGGCATTTTGCCTTTGGCCGCCACAATTGCGCTGCTGGCGTGGGGCATGTTTTTTATACGCGATGTGCAGGCTGGCAGGATTTCTTTGCCGCAACCGATTACAGTGCTGCTTGCAATTGTTTGGGGTGTTGGGGGGCTCGTATTGCTGTTTACGATGGGCAATTTCTTCGTCGAACAGCTCCCGGAACGCTGGGCGCATAAAGCAGAGCCTATCCTTTTTGCTGGCCCTGCGCTACTCATGGTCACATGGGCGCTAGTATTACCAACCTTCGAAACCTTGATTGCCAGTTTCTACGATCAGGCAAGTGTCCATTTCGTTGGGTGGAAAAATTATCTTTATGTTTTTTCAGACCCAAGCATGTTGCATGTGTTTCGCAACAACCTGCTGTGGATTGTCTTCGGAACTACGTTCACTGTAGGGGCAGTNNCGCGGTGCTTGCAGATCGGAGTCGTTTTGAAAATGCTGCCAAAGCCATGATCTTCCTGCCTATGGCAATTTCCTTTGTAGGCGCAGGAGTAATCTGGAATTTCGTTTATGCAGTCAGGCCCGTGAGTGCACCACAAATTGGCCTCCTCAACGCAATTACCGTCGGACTGTTCGGCGGACAGCCTCAGGCTTGGACAGCGTTCTTTCAACCTTGGAACAATTTTTTCCTCATCGTGGTCGAGATCTGGCTTCAAACGGGATTCGCTATGGTCCTGTTCTCGGCTGCAATCAAAGGGATTCCCGTTGAAATCATGGAAGCCGCGCAAGTGGATGGAGCCAATGAAGTGCAGGTTTTCTTCCGCATCATGCTCCCTCAAATTCTTGGGACGATCATTACCGTCTCAACGACCATTGTGATCTTTACCCTGAAGATATTTGATGTGGTCTGGGTCATGACCGGCGGTCAATTCGATACCAGCGTAATCGCCACGGAATTCTATCGCCAATATTTTACTTACAATGATAATGGAGCAGGATCTGCAATTGCCGTGGTTCTATTCATTGCGGTCATTCCGGTGATGGTTTACAACTTGCGGCAGTTTGCACAACGGGAGGCGGTGTGATGAAATCCAAATTCTTTAGCAGTTGCCTTGTCAATGGCGCTCTGGCTCTGATTTGTCTTTTTTGGACAATACCGACCTTTGGCTTGCTGATCACCTCTTTCCGTGACCGACTCGATATCAACTCCTCCGGCTGGTGGACCGTGTTTCCCCATAGGGATTGGGTATCCATACAAAAAATTACGCCTGCCCCAAATGTGGATCGCTACGCGCCCATGACATTAGGCGGCATCACTGCTACTTTCGAGCAGTTCGATCAAGGGATTACATCCAATGGAAAGCGCTACCTTTGGATTGGCAACCGGCGCATCGGCTATTTGGATGTTGAATCCTATCAATGGACGGCCGATACGACTTTTACCATGACCAATTACCAACAAGTATTGGCGAGCGGGAACCTTACGCTAAAACTCAAGGATGGCACGACCTTTACACAAGAAGGCGTTGGAATGGGGCGTGCCTTTTTGAATAGTCTTGAGGTTACGATACCCGCGACGGTAATCCCAATTGCAATGGCGGCATTTGCCGCATACGCGTTTGCCTGGATGAAATTCCCCGGCCGTAAAATGCTTTTTGCACTGGTCGTGGGATTGCTGGTCGTGCCATTGCAAATTGCACTGATACCGATTCTTAAGAATTTCGTGGCTCTGCATATCAATGGCACATTTCTGGCAGTCTGGTTGGCACATACTGGTTTTGGGTTGCCGTTGGCCACTTATCTATTATTCAACTACATCAGCGAATTACCGCGTGACATCTTCGAAGCTGCCCGTGTTGACGGCGCCTCACACTTTACAATTTTCGTGCGACTGGTCATACCCCTTTCCGTACCAGCACTTGCATCCTTTGCGATCTTTCAATTCCTATGGGTTTGGAATGATTACCTCGTGGCGCTGGTTTTCATCGGCGGTGCGTCAAAAAACCAGGTGCTAACTCAGGTATTGGCAAACCTCGTGGGATCCCTTGGACAGAACTGGGAGCTACTAACGGCCGCAGCCTTCATCTCCATGATCGTGCCGTTGATCGTCTTTTTCTCTCTACAACGATATTTCGTGCGCGGACTGCTTGCAGGCTCAGTCAAAGGCTAAAAGAAAAAAAGTGGACTGGGCAATCCAGTCCACTTTTTTATCACGAACAATTTAGACAATTAACCCAATTGGCAAATCAAAAAATTATTGAAATAAAAGATATGGATCAAAATCTCTGGTATAAAAACGCGGTCTTTTATGAAATCTCAGTGAGCGCCTTCAAGGACAGCAGTGGCGACGGACGCGGGGATTTGCGAGGTCTCGCTGAAAAACTCGATTATCTGCAAAAACTAGGCGTGGATTGTGTCTGGCTGATGCCCATCTATCCTTCGCCTTTGAAAGATGATGGATATGACATTTCAGATTACTACAATGTCGCAAAGTCCTTCGGTGGTTTGGATGATCTCAAGTTTTTGGTAGATAATGCTCATACACGTAGTATCCGCGTCATCATGGATCTGGTAATGAATCATACATCAGACGAGCATCCATGGTTTCAATCCGCACGCGCTGACCAGAATTCCCTGTTTCATGGTTATTATGTTTGGAGTGACACGGACAAAAAATACGAAGAAGCGCGCATTATCTTTACCGATGTCGAATCATCCAATTGGACTTGGGACGAAAAAGCCGGACAATATTACTGGCACCGCTTTTATGCCAGCCAACCGGATTTAAATTTTGATAATCCAAAAGTTCAAGATGAAATGCTAAACATCGCGCGCTTCTGGCTCGACATGGGCATTGACGGTTTCCGCGTCGACGCGGCTCCGTATTTGTTCGAGCGTGAGAACACCAACTGCGAGAATCTTCCCGAAACACATGCTTATCTCAAGAAGTTACGCGCCTTCATGGATGCAAACTATCCGGGTCGAATTTTACTGTGCGAAGCAAATCAATGGCCGGAAGATGTTCGTCCGTATTTCGGTGACGGCGACGAATTTCATATGGGATTCCACTTCCCCATCATGCCGCGTATCTATATGGCGCTCAAAAAAGGCCGTGTGGACGATATGCTCGGAATTTTGAATCGTATGCCTTCCATCCCCGATAATTGTCAATGGTGCACGTTCCTCCGCAATCACGATGAACTGACGCTCGAAATGGTCACGCCGGAAGAACGTCAATGGATGTGGGAACAATACGCTCCAGAACTGCGCATGCGTCTCAATCAGGGCATTCGTAGACGATTGGCTCCTCTGCTTGACAACGATCGTCGCAAGATTGAATTAGCCAATTCACTTCTCTTCACTTTACCTGGTTCGCCCATTATCTATTACGGCGATGAAATCGGCATGGGCGATAACATTTCGCTCGATGACCGCAATGGAGTCCGCACACCAATGCAATGGAATGCCTCACCAAATGCAGGCTTTACAAAATCAAAGCCATACGTGCCGCTCCTCGAAGGCGAATACAGTCCGGAACACGTCAACGTTGCATCGCAACTTGCTGATCCCAATTCATTGTTTAATACAATTCATCGAATGATCACTGTCCATAAAGAACACCTCGCGTTTGGCTGGGGCGACTTCGAATGGCTCAACGTGGGCACAAATGCCATTGCCGCATACAAACGAACATACAAAGGCGAAACGATGTTGATTCTCAACAATCTCAGCGACAAAAAACAAACAACGCATCTACAAAAAAGCAAAGCAGTCGATGCATTCACTCACGAGGTCGTTACGCTTGATACAACAACCCTACAACCTTATCAATATATGTGGCTGATATTGAAGGATTGACTCAACAATTCGTCTTGCCAATATTACAAACAGCAGAATATAGAATCGAACTCACTAGATATTTACATACATGAACACGCTCCCTTTTCTTCATCGCGAATCATCCCGTTCCCTCGCACGAATCATTCCACGACTTGAATCGGCCTTTGCTGCAGAAATCGTTGCCGACCCGCAGGGATGGCAAACTTTCGTCCAGCGCCTAGATACATATTTTCCTGCGCTGTTCCAGCTTTACTTTGACCTGTACCATACGCACTATGATTTCTTTTTCCATCTCGAAGATTTGCTTACCGGTTTAGCTCGGGCCTGTTTCGCTCGATCCACCGAATTGCGTAAGCTAGATTCAGCTCGGGAGTCAAACCCACTCTGGTTTCAATCAAACCGGATGCTGGGCGGAGTCATCTATGTAGATTTATTTGCAGGCAACCTTGAGGGCGTCCGATCGAAAATCCCATACTTCAGAGAACTCGGTTTAACATATCTTCATTTGATGCCGCTGTTCAAGATGCCCGAAGGCGAAAATGACGGCGGCTATGCGGTCAGCAGTTATCGCGAAGTTCAACCATCGCTCGGTACGATGAAACAACTCGCATCGCTTGCACATGATCTTCGGGCCGCGGGAATCAGCCTGGTAGTGGATTTGGTTTTCAACCACACATCTGATGAACATCTGTGGGCTGAAAAAGCCAAGGCAGGTAATGCCGATTTCATGGAGATGTATCGCATCTATCCTGACCGCAACATGCCTGACGCCTACGAACGCACTCTGCGCGAAATATTTCCTAATGAACACCCCGGTGCCTTTTCGCCGTTCCCTGGCGGCGGCTGGATTTGGACAACTTTCCATAAATATCAATGGGATTTAAATTACGCCAACCCGGTCGTGTTTAATCGCATGGTGGAAGAAATGCTCTTCCTTGCCAACCAAGGCGTGGAGGTGATTCGGTTGGATGCTGTGGCATTTATCTGGAAACAGATGGGCACAAACTGCGAGAACCTGCCGCAAGCCCACACTCTCATTCGCGCCTTCAATGCCGTCGCTCGAATCTCCGCCCCAACCTTGTTATTCAAATCCGAGGCCATTGTCCACCCGGATGATGTTATCAAGTATATTGATCCAGCTGAATGCCAGCTTTCATATAATCCGCTTTTGATGGCGCTATTATGGAACTCGCTTGCAACACGAAAAGTGGACCTGCTCTCCCAAGCGATTGCTACCCGCTACAAGATTCATCCGCAAACAGCCTGGGTGAACTATGTGCGTTGTCACGATGATATCGGCTGGACATTTTCTGATGAAGATGCGGCCCTCTTGGGCATTAACGGTGGAGACCATCGGCGCTTCCTGAATGAGTTTTACCGCGGCCGCTTTCCGGGGAGCTTTGCGCGCGGTCTGCCTTTTCAAGAAAATCCAAAGACAGGCGATTGTCGAATTTCAGGGAGTTGCGCGTCACTCGCTGGTCTGGAAAAAGCGCTTAGTGAAGAAGGCCCTCACGAAGTGGAACTTGCCATCCGCCGGATATTGCTTCTGCACGGCATGATCCTGACTTTCGGCGGAATCCCATTGCTTTACTTAGGTGATGAAGTTGCCACCCTCAACGATTACACTTATTACGAAGACTATCACAAGACTCGTGATAGCAGATGGGTACATCGTCCATATGCAGATTGGAAAAAATATGAAAAACGAAATGATCCCGATTCTATTGAGGGAAAAGTTTATCAGGGCTTGCAAAAATTAATTGCATTGCGTAAAGAGAACGAAGCCTTTTCTGGAAATGAATTGGAGCTTATTCCCACTGAGAACGAACATGTCCTTGCTTTCAGGCGGACTCACGCGAGCCAGTCAATCATCATATTCGCTAATTTTTCTGAAACTACACAGGCTATTCCGCTGCGGATATTGGAACAGTATTCCATTCAAACAAAGAGACGTTTGTATGGAATAAGCAATGGAGCCATAGAACCATTGGATTTTCTGGTATATGGATGAAACGCCAAAAGCCGAGGAATGCTTTACCGTCCAGCGTAAAGGGAGAATCTTCATGGTATCATTTATTATTATTCACTGCCTACAATCCTGACTGATACCCTAGCAAAATATCCTGCACCTATAAACCTTATAATGTGCTTCCCATCGGGTTTCCTGGAGCGTGATACCGGCAAAACCATAACGATTCATACCATGGAAGAGAAGAATATGCTCATCAGCTACAATCGCTTTTTTGTCGCAGTCATCCTTGTCATTGTCATAATCTCAACCGCTTGTCAGCCGCAAGCCGTTCCGCAACCGGTGCCGGCTTTGCCGCTTACCGCGACGCTTAAAGAAATCACGGGAACCGTCGCGATCAAACAACCGGGCGCCAGCGGTTTTTCTCCCACCTCAATCGGGATGGAATTGCAACTGAACGGCTCGATCCAAACAGGCGACAACGGCCGCGCCCGTCTCGATCTTTCAACGGGCACCATCATCCGCGTTGCCCCATCCTCGCTCTTTACGCTCACGTCCAACCGGCCCAGCAATGGAAGTCTCTCCACTCAATTGAACCTTAACGCCGGCATAATTTTTATCATTCTGAACGGCGGCAATACGAATGTAAATACGCCCTCTGGCGTGGCTACCGTACGCGGTTCTTATCTTTCGGTCTACGTGGATCCAACTACACAAACGGTCGTGGTCACGTGCCTGGAAGGTCATTGCGGCGCAAGCAATAACGCGGGAAGCGTTGATTTCGGCACAGGACAGGAAACTACCCTGTTCTCCTGTACAGCTGGTCAATGCACCGTACCAAACGTTGGCCCAATGACGCCTCAGGAATTTCAGGACTGGCTGAATAACAATCCCGATATTCAACAAATCCCCGGTTTGTTTGCCACTATGACGGCTTTAGTCTCAACACAGCCATCTGCTACTGAACCGCCTGCGACCGAAACGCCTGCTGCTACGTTTGTTCCAGAATCAGCGAGTTGCCTTAATATCACAAGTCCAAGCACAAACTCCGCTCTGGATCCGGTCGGACCAGTCATTTTCTCGTGGAATGCAATATCCGAGGCGAGCAAGTATAGACTCACTATCCATTATCCGGGCGGCGCCAGCGTATCATTTTATACTGACAATACAAGCGTCACTCGCTATACTGAATCGATGCCTGCCGGCGGTTCTTATACTTGGGATGTGACTGCATTCGACAGCTCAGGCAATCCAATCTGCACCACGGCTGAAAGCACATTCGCGAAACTGAAATATGAAACGCCTGTGCCGCCCAAAGGTCCTGCGTCTCCTCCACAGCCTCCAGATCCAGGACCTCATAATCTATACTAATGAATCGTTCAAGAAATACATCGCGTTTCAGCTTGATCCTGATCGGTATTGTTGCCATTGCATTGCTGGCGCTTGAGTTCGCGTCGAACTTACCAAATGTCAGTACACCGCTGGAAGGATTGGAGTTAAGCGCCCGCGACACATTGATGCGCTTGCGCGGCATCCGGTCAACATCGGGAAATATCGTGATCATCGCGATTGACGACAAATCTTTTCAATGGACCAAATATGAATGGCCGTGGCCACGCGCTTATCTGGCGCAGATCGTGAACGCTGTCAACCAGGGCGGGGCTCAGGTGGTGGGATTGGATATCTTATTAACGGAACCCGGAAAAGATCCAGACGGAGACGAGGCGCTGGCTCAAGCGTTGAGTCAATCGCCTTCGTCCGTTTCCGACTTGTTGATTTTCCGCGATCCGCAACAGAACATGGTCTCCCTCGACCTTCCCATCAAGCCTTATCGGAATGCGCTAAAAGCAATGGGCATCACCACCATTATTCAAGATAAGGATGCCGTCACACGCAGTATCCAAGCCTATGATACTTACGGCGATCAGGTTTATTACAATTGGGCGTTTCAGGTTGCAAGCCAATATCTCAAATCATCCCCGCCATCGAACGCCAATCCAAATGGCTTGACATTCAACGGTCAACGTGTTCCGCTTCACAATGGTTTGCTGCTAGTCAACTACAATGGGCCGGCCGGAACCTATCCAACCTATTCGGCGTATCA
The DNA here is from genome assembly GCA_003141915.1 of Anaerolineae bacterium. Classification (GTDB taxonomy): domain Bacteria; phylum Chloroflexota; class Anaerolineae; order Anaerolineales; family Villigracilaceae; genus Fen-1038. The sequence goes on from PLNY01000127.1 coordinate 13,445, forward strand.
GGTTGCCTTGGGCGATGTGTTAAAAGAAAATCCAAATGCTTTTAAAGATAAGATCGTCCTGATCGGGGCGACAACCATTACATTGCACGATGTTTATGCAACGCCGTTTTCGGCGCAACAGCCGATGGCGGGAGTCGAGGTCGTTGCCAATGCGGTGGATACCATCCTCAACGGACATTACCTGAGAGAGACTCTGCCCTGGGCGGCTCTGCTCATTATTATTTTCATGGCAATCTTGGCGAGCTTCATCTCTCGTATCCAAAGACCATCCTTAACGATTGCCATCATGGCAGTTGGCATGATCCTATACGCGGCTGTTACTTACTTTACCTTTCTAATGGAAGGATTGTATATTCCAACCGTTGCACCGCAATTGATGCTCTTCCTCGGTGTGGTCTTGCCTACACTCGAACAATCGGTCTCACAGGAATTGGAAAAGCGCCGCGTCCGAAATTTATTCAGCCGCTTCATTTCGCCCGAGATGGTGGATCAATTGATCGGGACGCAGGATATCAACTCACTCAACAAACGCGCCAATCTCAGCATCCTCTTTTCCGATATACGCGGCTTTACCACGCTTTCCGAAAAACTGGCGCCGGAAGAAGTGGTATCTGTTCTGAATCCTTATCTCGAGGCGATGACGAAAGTCATTGAAAAATTTGGCGGAACCGTGGATAAGTATGAGGGCGATGCAATCGTTGCTTTCTTCGGCGAACCGGTGGTTCATGAAGACCATGCATTGCGCGCCGTTCGCACTGCGGCGGAAATGCATAAGGCTCTCGCAGATCTGCATCAACTCTGGGGAAAACAAGGACGCCCTTTCCGCATCGAGATCGGGATCGGGGTCAATTCCGGCGAAGTCTTCGTCGGTTTGCTGGGTTCAGCGCAGCGTATCAATTACACCATCATCGGCGATAATGCCAATCTGGCCTCGCGCTTGCAGGATTTGACGAAAACCTATCAATGGCCGATCCTCATCAGCGGAAGCACGTACGATCAGGTGAAGGATGAATTTGAGGCCGAGTTGGCCGATTCAGTCATCGTCAAAGGAAGAAGCGAATCCATCAAAGTATATAAACTGATGGGGCGGCGCAACGCGCCAGAATCTGATCGCATCCAGCCCTGGGACGCGCAAATCATCGCAACGACCAAACCGAAACTACCATGACTTTAAGGCGATTTTCCTCTCCGAAGCGAATGGATAAAATAAGACATTAAAAGTCTGAAATCCAAAGGAGAGAAAATGAAGCCGAAAAAGTTAACTCGTTTTGTCTGGGCATTGCTGATGCTCTTTCTAACCATTGTAGCCTGTACGGGGACCAGCAAACCGACCCCGACCGCGGTTCCGACCTCCGCACCGGCGACCAGCGCCCCTACATCATCTGGACCATCAACATCGAATCAAGGTCTTGCACCGGCTGATCTGCCGTCCCAGCCACGTGATCAAGCTGACGATGTGAATTCATCGAGCTTTGCCGCTACGAAAAATGTTTCGAGCGGCGATAATTTTGTTAATGGATTATATGAGCGGCCGTTCAGTGCCAACACTATGGATACCTATTTCCCGTACATGGATATTATCCACATTGAAGGATTCATGGACAGCACTTGGGGATACGCGGCAATCACTATGGAAGGCGTCGATAAGAACGGGAATCTCTCTGCAGAATATGCAGTTGAACTGGACTTGAATCGGGACGGCCGCGGCGACTGGTTGATCCGCGCCACCGATCCAGGCTCTACAACCTGGACAACCAAAAATGTTCAAGCCTGGAAAGATACCAATGGCGATGTGGGCGGAGTCGTACCGATGATTGCAGATAGCAAACCGAGCGGCGGCGATGGATACGAAACGCTGGTTTTCGATCAAGGCAAAGGTAGTTTGACAGATGGAGCTTGGGTTCGTATTTCACCCACTGATCCCAAGACAGTGGAAATCGCGTTCAAGCTGTCGATGCTAGGCAGTTCATCCTCCTTTGCAATGGGCGGATGGGCAGGTGCCAACATTGATCCATCCATGTTCGATTACAACGATCATATGACACATACTCAAGCAGGCGATCCCAATCAAGGGTATCCACAAGTTTATCCAATCAGGGCTTTGGCCGAGATCGATAACACTTGCAGATTGGCAATCGGCTTCGTGCCAACGGGAAAAGAATCAGGGCTGTGTAAGACAATCGTGCCTAACAAAGCCGGGCCAGTGTTTCCTCCGCCTGCTCCGCCCCCAGCAGGACCACCACAAATCCAATAAAAATTGCAGCATAATTATTATAGGGCGAGCAATAATTGCTCGCCTTTTTGCGCCTGTTTTACTTGTGGGGAATTGTACAAATACAAATTATATGGTAGATTTGTATTAAATCCAGTAAGGTGAGGGCACAGAATGAATGCAGATAAAGTTCCTGATATTATCATCGGACGACTACCTGTATATCTCCGCGCATTACAACGTATGGCCGAAAAGGGAATGAGTACAACCTCATCGCAGGAATTGAGCGCGCATGTGGGAATTTCCGCTGCGCAAATACGCAAGGATATCTCCCAATTCGGCGAATTTGGAAAGCAGGGAACAGGATATTCCATCCTGTTCCTTGCTGATAGATTGCGTGAGATACTCAAAGTCAATCGCATGTGGGATGTGGCCGTGGTCGGTGCAGGCGAACTTGGGCATGCGTTGTCCCGTTATCAGGGGTTCACTGATCGGGGCTTTTGCGTTGTTATGCTCTTCGATAACGATCCGTTCAAAATCGGAAGAAACGTCGGTGAATTTGTCGTCGAAGATTCAGCCAATATGGTAGAACGCATTCGCGGTGCGAATATAAAAATTGTCATGCTGACCGTTCCTGCCGCCGCCGCACAAGCCGTGGCAGACAAATTGATTCAGGCCGGCGTCAAAGCAATCTTAAATTATGCTCCCATTAGTTTGAATGTGCCCGATACCATCCATGTTCAACATATTGATCCTGCCATTCATCTTCAGAGAATGACGTATTATTTAACGTGAATAATTGCTCTGTTGCAAAGTTGTGTCGAGCTTTTCATCGCATGGGAATAGATGTTTTGCGAGCCATGCAACGGTTACTGCTCCAATTCGGAAAAATATTTTCCCAACGCCATTCAGATCGTGGACTGGTATCATCTCACCCCGATTGCGGATGCCCTTTTGGAACCAACTCCCCACAAGTCCATGAATGCTGACCCGGACACGCACCGAATTGCGGGAAGGACGCATTCAAGACGTGATCCAATCCCGTCGCAGTCTATTAACTATGCTTCCGCACGGCCTTTC
>PLNY01000048.1 GCA_003141915.1 Anaerolineae bacterium
CAATACCTACCGGGGGGTATTACTACATTACCCCTATTATTTTAAACGCTATCGCTTCTTTACAGCCACAACCAAAAAGAGTGCTCGATGTGGGGTGTGGAAATGGGGCGATGGCAAAACGGTTGAAAGATTCCGGATTTGAAGTGGTTGGCATCGATCCCTCGCCGGAACAGTTAGTCCATGCGCGGGCTTCGTACCCGGATGTCAGGTTTGAAGCGGGCGGAGTATATGATGATCCCAAAGCCCTAGGTTTGGCGGGCTTTGACCTCATTATTTGCGAAGAAGTCGTTGAACATCTTTATTACCCGCGCGAGTTACCCAAATTTGCAAAAGCAGTGTTGAATCAAAATGGCCACCTTATCCTGACAACTCCCTATTACGGCTATTTGCGCAATCTCTTACTGGCGATTTTTAACCGGTGGGACCATCACTTGAATCCCTTTTGGGAACATGGCCACATCAAGCTCTTCTCAAAAAGAAATTTGTATCGCTTGGTGGAGGAAGGCGGTTTTAGTGTTACAAAGTTTTTAGGTGCAGGACATATTCCATTGTTCGGTACCGCGAAGATTTCCATTCCTTATTTGTGGCAAAACCAAGTTATCGTCGCAGCACTGGATCACCGTCAACTTCATATAACGATTCCAGCAAGATGATTTTAAATCCATGCAGGCTGTTTCCAAAATCCAGCAATCCGCGCGTCAAAATTCTTCCGCATCGGTTGGTGTGTTGCTGCAATGCACCAATCTTGGCGGCATGGAGCAAATTGCTTACTCCCTTTTCGAGCAACTCGAATCCCGGGGCTTTGCCATGCGGGTTACCACGCCACGGGCTTGGGGACCGGGAGGATCGCGAGCGCTTCGCGTCGATCCAGAGGCACAAGCTTTCAATTACAAAGGCAAATTTGGATGGCGCAGCTTTCCAACCTTTCGGCGACACGCCCAAAAAGTCTGCAAATCCAGCGAAAAGGTCTGGGTCATAGGTACTTGTGCCAGTTGTCTCATGGCGGCCCGCTTGTCGGGTCGGAAGACACTTCTAAGTCACCATTACCACCATTTTGAGAATAAATTTTCACGGCTGCGCTGGATCGCGTTTTATCTAGCGTTTGGTTCTAGTTTGGACGCCATTACCTATCCAACTGAATTTACCCGCAACGAAGCGTTGCGCATCGCTCCGTGGCTGCGGGCAAAAACTCATGTGGTGCGTAATGGATTTGACGTCCATTACACAACCGAGGAAAAAAGACTGGCAGACAAGCGGGAAGCTCGCGCCGAACTCCAGATACCGCAGGGTGCGTTCCTCATCGGCAATGGGGGGTGGCTGATTAAGCGCAAACGGTTCGACATATTTTTGAGGACTGCCCAACAGGTATCCCATCAGATTCCCAATGCCCGGTTCTACATCTGTGGTGGCGGTCCAGAGGAGAACAACTTGCGAAGCCTGGCACGGAAATTAGGGATTGCAGACAAGGTGCATTTCCAAAGCTGGGTTCAGGACATGTCCCCTTATTATCGCGCATGGGATGTCGAGTTATTCAATTCGGATTTCGAAGCGCTTGGTTGTATTCCGCTCGAAGCAGCAAGTTATGGCTGTCTTTGTGTGGCTTCTTGTTGCTATGGCGGACTCTCTGAATTCCTCAAAAACGGTCAGACGGGATTCCTGCTGGACCAACATGATCCGGAAAAGCTGGCTGGTGCCCTCATAAAGCTCGCGCTGGATCCTGTGCTTGCTTTGGAAATCCGTCAGCATGCAATCAAGTTGATTGAACAGGAATTTAGCAACGAAAAGGCGCTTCGCTTCTACGAGAATTATTTTCGAACCGGAACGATCAATTCTTCTGGCAGGATATAACACGACAGTTTCTCAAGGATAATGGCAAGAATCATCCTCGTTTGGGGTCTGTGGGGGCCTTATCATTGCCGGCGGCTGGAGGTTTTTCGCCAGCACGCCGGACGGGCAGGGCATGAGGTTATCGGTGTCTCACTTTTCTCCGGCAGTCGGGCGTATCAGTGGTGCGTCAGTCTTTTGCCAGAAGGTGTAGTTCATTTTAATCTGGGCGACGATGAAACGCGTTTGCCAGTCAGACACATTGGATCGCTTTTGATGCTCCCGAGAAAGCTTCGCGCAGACATTGCTTTGTTGCCTTCATACGACCACTGGTCGCTGGTTCTCAACGCAGGAGTGAGAATAGCTGGCGGACGGGTGGTGATGATGAATGACACACATAACGGCACTGCTCGTGCGCGCGGTCTTAAGGCCGCGTTCAAGCAGCGCGTGGTTGCCGGATTTCATGCGGGTTTTGTCGCCGGCTCTCCCCAGCGCCGTTACTTTGCCTCGCTGGGCCTGCCGATGGAGAAAATATTCACCGGCTATGATGCGGTGGATAACAATTATTTTGCCGCCAGAGCGGAGGAGGTCAGAGGTCAGAGGTCAGAGGTCAGAAGTCGGTATGAATTGCCGGAGCATTATTTTCTAAGTTTAGGCCGGTTTGTTGTTAAAAAAAATCTAACCACATTGATCCAAGCCTACCGGAAATTTCTCGATTCAAACCAGAATTGCCAAACGCATCTGGTTTTGATCGGCTCGGGGGAAGAAGGACCGAAGTTGCATTCTCTTTGTCAGGAACTTCGCCTGCCCACTTACGATAAAACATCGGCTGGAACCGAAGACCGAAAATCGAAAATTAAGGATGAGCCGCCGGGCGTTCATTTTTATGGATTTCGACAAATCGAAGAAAACCCGGTATTTTATGCCTTGGCGGATGCGTTCATCCTGCCCAGCTTGTGGGAAGAGTGGGGGTTGGTGGTGAATGAAGCGATGGCTTCCGGTCTTCCCGTGATTGTCAGTGAAACTGCCGGGTGCGTGGAGGATTTGTTGGAGTCATCCGATCCTATGGAAAGTCTTCCCTTGCAAACGCTGACGCAATTGGCGCAAATGGGATTGTTGGCAAAGGCGCGCATCAACGGATTTGTTTTCAATCCCAGATTGAGTGATGAACTTAGCCGAGCCATGCTGATTCTGGATGCTTCGTCTAGTCTACGGTGTGTCATGGGTCAGGCTAGCCGACGCATCGTCGAAAAGTTTTCATGCGAGAATTTTGCCCGCAATGCTTTGCGCGCGGCGCAGGCTGCGCAAGCAACAACGAAATAACCAATACCTTCTGCCGTGCGTCACCTCCATTTCACGCAATCGTTGGAACCGCTTCAAGGCGGTGGCTTGGGAACCAGCACAATCGCACTCCACCGCCAGTTTTTGGCTAGTGGGATGGAATCAATGGTGTGTTCCACTTACGGCAAGGCACCACAACGACTGGCGGATCGGACCCATGAATTCCGCCGGGTCAAACCGGATTTTCTCTATTACTCGTCCGAATTAAAAAAACATGCCCAGGAATTGGTGGCGGGTGCGGACATTCTTCATGGACACGGACTGTATGTCGGCACCAATTATGTGTTCGGCAAAGAGGCCCGCAGACAGGAAAAGCCTTTGGTCTATCACGTTCACGGTTTTTTTGAACCATGGATTCTAAACCGCTCGCGTTGGAAAAAAAGGTTGGCTCATTGGTTGTTTGAAGACGCTAATTTCCGTTATGTGAACTTTTGCCGGGCCTTGACAGTCAAGGAGGCTGACCAAATCCACTCATATGGGATCAAAGCTCCAATTGTCATCGCACCAAACGGCCTGAATCTTGAGGATTATCCAAGACCCGAGAAGATAGACGAACCCATTGAAACACCACTGATTCCATGTCTTACAAAAACCAAGCGCCGTTTGCTGTTTCTTGGACGAATCCACCCCAAAAAGGGGTTGGATATTCTGCTACCTTCCTGGGCCAGCTTAAGTCAGGTTCACAAAAACTGGGAGATGGTTATTGCTGGTCCGGATGAAAATGGTTACTTGAATGAAGTCAGGGTATTGGCCCAAGCGTTGGGCCTTCTTGAGCAGGTCCCCTTTACCGGTCCTGTGACCGGATCGGCCAAAAATGCCCTTCTTTATTCCGCTGATTTATTTGTACTGCCTTCGTATTCGGAAGGATTCCCAATGAGCCTGTTGGAAGCCATGGCTTGCGAGGTTC
>PLNY01000040.1 GCA_003141915.1 Anaerolineae bacterium
GGCTTCCATGCCCGATGTGTGGAAAGATGTTTGGCGGTCACGAAAACGGTAGTGACATACTTGATCCTAACGATTTATTCAGAGCCAAGATGACCTGCGCCGATCCTGAATGCATAAAGCGAGTGGATGAATACAACAAGCCAATTCGAGCAAAAAGAGAAAAAGAGTATAGAGAAGTGATGGCGAGACGCCACGGCTTTGTTGAGAAGAGGAGTAGCAATGAAAGCTGACGATATAAGGACTCTCAACGAGAGGGCGCAAGAGCAACTGCTCAACACGCAGACTATAAACGAGTATGATGGTGGATTTAAGTCTCTGTTGCTCTCACTGCTCTCTGAGATGGCGGCACAGCAAGCGGAATCCAATGAGTACCAAAAGAAGTGTTTGGCTAATCCTCTGTTGGCGATTAAAGTTCCACGATGGGTGTGGTTCAAGCATAACAATTTCAAGTATATCGTAGACGCAACGGAAGTGGCTTCTGTGTCCTCTCCTGACGCGAATCATTGCGTAATCATCATGCGCAACGAAGGTGAACCCAATCCTAGAAGATGGTGCTATGGAAGTTTTTCAGAAGTATGTGCAAAACTCGGAATCCAGATAGAGGAGAAGTGATGGCTAAGACACCTAAGTACGCAGGAATCAACCCGCTGGAACGTCTTCACAAGGGCGAACCGTATTTTTTCATCAGGGCGCAGGACCGATTAAGCGTAGCCGCCGTGATCGAGTATAGTCATTTGCTGCGCCATGAGTCAGTCAATTCATCTCTGCGTGGGGACAATGATCTATCTGATTCTCTGAATAAGCAAGCAGACGAGGTTCTGGAGTTTGCGCAGAGGTTCAAGGACTGGCAGGAAAACAACAGCGATCTGGTTAAGTACCCGGACTAGTTGCCGATGTGGATTCCGCCGAGCAATATCGCAAGCGCCCAGCAAGCCATGCCAGCCCAACCAAGCTGTACTCTAGGCGGACCAGGGTTCCAAAAGGCGGCTAGGACGAGCAGGACAAACGCGAAGACCATCAGGATTGTTCCAAGCATGGGGCACCTCACATCCCATTGAATACCAATTCTCTGGTTTAGGATGAGCAAGAAAGAACACAGGAGAACGACATGGCCTACGATGAATATTCGCACTACGCAATGAGTCGGACATCTTTGTGGTGTCCGGTATGCGGCGCTTCGGAAGGACGTGGCTGCACTGAGGTACATGGGTTGAGGTTTTCCGGCCATAACGCCTTCGCGCTAGGACAGGTCGTAAGGCCAATTCAACCCACACCACATTACTACGATGCGCCAATACCCTACTTCCCTCCTGCGCGGAAGGACAAGCCAAGAGTGAGTTCTGGGCTGAGAGGGTGGGTGAACTGATGATTACCAGTTGGTCCTACGGCGTTAACCCGCTGCCGCAATTCAGGCATGGCACTCTTTATCTGCGCGAGGAGCCGTGGTGGTTAGCCTTGTGCGGATGGGCAATCGACAAGATCGGCTACGGATGCCGTATGCTGCACTGGATCAAGATGCCAACTTTCCTGAAGCACACAGATGAAGATGGGGAAGTGATGTCATGGCGTGACTATTACGGTGATTTTGGTCAAATCTACCACTGCCGTGTTTTCGCGCCGCTTTTCTACTGGCACGAGGGAAACAAAAAGGCGAAGGAATATCGTATTGAACTAGGCTACGACAAGGTTAAGGAACTATTCGGCGTGAGAGACGCAAAATTCTTTTCCGAGCAGGAAAAGGATTGACGACAAAAGGAGAGAAAAATGAACACAGTCTACATTGAATACGACGGCGGGCTAAACGCGGCGCTGGATGAGAGCATTAACAAGGCGGCTTCCTGTAATATTGATGATAGTTTTGAAAAGATAACCGTTAATGTAAATTGCGATTCGGGTTGCTGTATATTTGAACCGTATACACGCGATCTGGCGTTCTATTACAAGTCGGCACAGGAAGCACTAAAAGCAGCGGCTAAAATGCGCGAACTGGATGGCGTTAGGGTGAAAACGAAAATCGAAGATTAACGCTTGACAACCGTCCTGATTCCGTGCAATGATGGTTTTGCTATGNNAGCCAAAAAATAGGCTTGACAGCCGTTTGATTCCGTGCAACACTGATTCTGCTATGAAAAACACCCTCAGTTCGCGTTTATCCTCACTCAGCTATTTGCTGTGCATGGAGAGGCGCGTCTGAGCCAAGTTTCAATTCAGGTTCAACCGCCCTCGCCAACCAGCGAGGGTTTTTTGTTGCCCGTTTATCCCACGCTGGAAGAGGAAGTGGACTTAAAATCCATTCAGGGCGGGTCCGACACCCGTAACGGGCACCATGAGCCGTAAGACAAAGACTGGAGTCACTTGCCTGCAAAGCAAGGTTAGAGCGTTGGACTCGCTCACGGCTCTCCAAGGTTTAATAATGCTCGCGTAGCCCAATTTGGCAGGAGGCACTTCATTCAAAACGAAGACAGTGCTGGTTCAAATCCAGCCGCGAGTACCAAAGATGTGCCCCGTTAGCCCAATTGGCAGGAGGCGTCTGACTTAGGATCAGAACAGTGACGGGTTCGAATCCCTCCGAGGGTACCAGTTTTACGGAGAGGTCCCATAATGGTATTGGAGCGGGTTGCTAACCCGTCGCACCTTCGGGTGTTCAGAGTTCGATCCTCTGTCTCTCCGCCAGTTTTACGGTAGGGGTGCTCCACGGTGGGGCGCTAGTCCTGAAAACTAGTCAGTGTCGGCGATCCCGGCACAAGCGGGTTCAACTCCTGTCCCTATCGCCACTTTATGCAGGAGCCGCCGTAAAGGTATGGCAGCGGGCCGTAACCCCGCCGACTTAGGTCAAGAGCGTTCGATCCGCTCCTCCTGCACCACGTTTCCGCGCTGACCACAAACGACGATATTCACGTCGGCAATCTTTACAGTATCGAGCAACACCAAGAATCTTGTTGCGATTGGTGTCAAAGTTGGATATTGGAAGAAATTGCTTATGTTTTGCGCACCAAGCTGTGCCAATAGGCCCCAACTTTTTATTAAGTCCACGTCGGCCATCACTTGTGTTACACGAGCGATGTGAAAACGCGATGTTTTCTAAACTCCAGAAAAGATCAATGTGACCATCTAGCCAAGGAATTTTATGGTCAATACTCATATCATCGGAAGATAAAATAGTCTTCCCGCATCGGAAACAGGAATCTAATCCTAGCCTCTTCACAAAGTCAAAAAGAATCGACTTCCGAAGTCTGGCGGCAGCGGTGCCTAGAGGCATACCGAGTTGGGAAGCTTTTTTTGCGTTGGCTTGTTGTTGTGCTGTTCTGTCCCATTTATTCATAGGTAAACTATATCACACTTTATACGCTGACGCACCTTCCCGGCGCACCATATTTTTATTTCGCTTGACATCGTTGGCGCAGGATGAGATATTTGTCCTGCGGACATAGCGGTATCGGGCGGCCTCATAAGCCGATTTCCCAGCGAAGTTCAACTCTTCGGTCCGCAACCAATTTGAGATACCCCCGACGAAGGGGCCTAGTAGGA
>PLNY01000148.1 GCA_003141915.1 Anaerolineae bacterium
CATGCTTGCGACGACAGCGACTTTTTATCGCGCGCGATCTCCAGCAGGCGAATGGCTTCAGCATTGTTCCCACCGCGATAGGCCGCAAGACCCGCCTGTTCCCAAAGATCGCCGCGCCAAACGAGATGTGTCGCTGCCGATTCAAACAGGCGCGCCGCATCGTCATATTTTTTTCCGGCGAGCGCGGTTTGCGCAGAATGCANNACAGCAAGCGCGGTTTGCGCGGAATGCAAATCGTTATAGCCCGAATAAACTATCGGGCTAATAACTGCAATGAGGATAAGCAATAGAATGCCGATGATGGATAGATACCGAGCGCCCATAGAGATAATTATAGTTTACGCCGCTGCCCCCACCGGCGCTTCGCACCACCTCCCCCATTTTCTGCGAAAATGGGGGAGGAAAGTAGGGGGTAGAATAGATATTGAATCCTTTTCCCTTCAGGAGAATGTAACATGACTATTGTTCTCGACGGTTCGTCCCTCACCATTGAAAAACTCGCGGCCATTGGGCGCGATCACGAAAAAGTTGAACTGGCTCCCGAAGCTTTGGAGCGCATCCAAGTCTANNCGCGAATAAAGAAATCATGTACGGCACGAACACCGGCATCGGGGAGTTTTCGGAGAAAGTTCTCAACGATGATCAAGTGAAAGAATTTCAAAGATACCTTGTTTACAACCACGCCGCCGGTATCGGCGAACCCGCGCCGATTGAATATATCCGTGCGGCGTTGGCAGGACGAATCAACGTCCATGCGCACGGCAATTCAGGATGCAGACCGGAGATCACACAAACGCTGGTAGAGATGCTTAATAAAGGCGTCATACCAGTTGTTTGTCAAAAAGGATCAGTCGGTGCGAGCGGTGACCTCGCTCCGATGGCGCAGGCCGCGCTGCTCCTCATGGGCGAAGGCGAAGCTTTCTATAATGGTGAACGACTCGCAGGTCATGAAGCGATGCAGCGCGCCGGAATTGAAATCCCCGGCTTGCAAGCGCGCGACGGTTTGGCAACCATCAACGGCTCGAATGTTCTCACTGCCATGTCGGCGCTTCATATCTACGACATGGAAAGATTCTTGAAGCAGGCTGAGATCGCGGCAGCGATGTCCATCGAAGCGCTGCTTGGCAACATGAAACCGTACAACACCAAACTGCATGAACTGCGCGGCTTCAAAGGTGCGATTACTTCTGCAAAAAATATTATGAAGATGATCGAAGGCTCCGATCTCACAACGGGCAAGATGAAAACCAAAGTGCAAGACGCCTATTCGATGCGTTCGACGCCGCAAGTGATCGGCGCGGCCCGCGATGCGATTGCGTATGCAAGATCGCAAGTGGAAATCGAATTGAATGGCGTGGGCGATAATCCAATCTTTGTGCCTGAGATGAAGTTGACTTTGACCGGCGCGAACTTCCAAGGCTCGCCGGTGTCATTGCCGATGGACATGGCAGGCGCGGCGATCACCATGGTGTGCGTGCTGGCGGAGCGACGATTGAATCGTTTGACCAATCCGGCCCTTTCTCAGGGACTTCCGGATTTTCTGGCGCATGAGCCGGGCTTCTACTCTGGGATGATGCTTTCACAATACACCGCCGATCATTTGATCGTTGAACAGAAAATCTTATCCGCGCCCGCCAGCATTCAATCCATTCCCGCCGCGGCGGACCAGGAAGATTTTGTCTCAATGGGCATGAACACCGCCATCAAGAACGGACAGATTTTGGATAACGCCTATGGCGTGTTGGGAATCGAATTCATGGCCGCCGCGCAAGCCTTGGACTTCCGCAAGTTCACGCCGGGCAAAGGGACGCAAAAGGCGCGCGAAGTGATTCGCGAGCATGTGGAACATCTCGAAGTGGATCGTCCGTTATATAACGATCACAACAAGATGAAAGCATTGGTGAAATCGGGCGAGATTTTGGATGAAGTGGAAAAGGTGGTTGGAAAGTTGGGCTAGTTCACGAGTAAAGGCTGTTGGAAGGTTCGCAGGTTGGAACGTTTCAACAGCTTTTTGATTCAGATGGGGGATAGAGAATAGGGGAATGGGGAATGGTGTGGTTTGCTCTTGCCTGTTTGACATTTTCCCTGTATGCTTGGGCATCAACAGCGGGGAGTCGCCCGCAAAAGGAAAATAACCAAGCCTAAGAAATCGCTCTCATTTGATAGAGCCATGATATAGAAAACATGTTTCCTGTCTACTACTTTGGGCTAACATAGAAAACATGTTTCCTTGACAGCATCGCCACTTCTGACGATAATAGAAGCATATCCCCCAGTAGTAGCTTCGGCGAACCTGGTGCGAGACCGCCTCACGGCGGTCTCTGTGTTTAAGGGCTTATGAAAACAAATATCTACATTGACGGTTTCAATTTGTACTACGGGTGTGTTAAAGGCACACCGTATAAATGGCTGGATGTGGCGAAGATGTGCCGTCTTTTGCTTCCAAAAGATAATATCCATCGTATCAAATATTTCACCGCGCTGGTCACGCCGCGCCCCAAAGATCCTGATCAACCGTTGCGCCAGAAAGCCTTCTTGCGCGCCCTGCGGACCATTCCCAATCTTGAAATCATTCTTGGAACATTCCTTTCCCACGAAGTCACTATGCCGCGTTCTCCAATTGGCAGTGGTTTTGTAAAAGTCATCAAAACCGAAGAAAAAGGGTCAGATGTAAACCTGGCGACGCATTTATTGTTGGACGGTTTTCGGAATGATTATGAACTTGCGATAGTGGTCTCCAATGATTCCGATTTGCTTTTACCGATTCGAGTAGTCACGGAACAATTCGGCAAGCCTGTCGGTTTGCTCAACCCACAAAGAGACCCAAGCGTGGCATTGATACCGCATGTGTTGTTTGTAAAGAACATCCGCCAGAACGTTCTCAAAAATAGTCAGTTCCCGCCCGTATTAACCGACAAGCATGGAAAGTTTTCCAAACCCGCGGATTGGTGACGTAATGGCTAAGTCTTGAATTTTAGTTCGCAAATAAGGGCTGTTGGAAGGTTCGCAGGTTGGAACATTTCAACAGCTTTTTGATTCTGATGGGGGATAGAGAATAGGGGAATGGGGAATGGTGTGGTTTGCTCTTGTGCGCTGACGGGTTTGGCTGTATGCTTGCCTCATTCACTTTGTGGAGAATAAAGATGGCAACGTATCTGGATCGGGCAATCAAAGATGGTCACGCTCATCGAACAGGCGAGGGCTAAATCAGGTTCCTTATCGGACGGTCACCAGAAGGCTACTGGAACGATTGGGAATTTTTTATCTTTGGCACATAACATCTGTACCGGGCAAAGAGCCAGCCAATTTTGCCGCGATGTCCGACCGTAGTCAGGCATACTACTGGCATTCGACTTATCGCTTGTAAAATTGTGGAGGACACACACCCGAAAACCGATATTGTTGTTCCTGTTGTTCGGGTTGTTGTTGTTGCGGTTCGCGACACGCGCGTTGTCTTCATTGTTGTTCCACGAGCCGCCGCGCAGACCCTATGGCCCTTGCCCAGATTCACCGCTACCTAGGCGGAGTATCCCGATTTTGTTTTAGCCACGCGCCCAGCAATCTGCCAATTTCCGACAAACTCCGAGTAGCATATTCGTATTGTTTGAGCGTAAATAATTGGTTATCGCGCGCAAAGCGAATCCATGTCCGCAATTGTTCCAACTGAATATCCGCTGACTTTAATTTCTCGAACCTGCTCGTGCCCTGACTCTTGCCTGCGGCGACCAGCGTATCCTGAAAATCGAGAGCAAGCCTTTGCACACGTTCAGCCAGCGTAAAGCGATAGATGCGCGGAAATTTCTGCGACTGCGGCATAAGCCAGAGTAAAAAATCATACGTGCGGACGAAAAGCGGAGATTCATTCATAAGGTTACGTTGCCCAACATGGAACGGCGCAACCCCCATGTATCTCCATAGCCTACGTAATTAATCCAGCTTTTTATGGTTTGATCCAATATTGAAATATCCAACACGCCCTCTGCATAATTTTTCAGCAGGCGCTGCAACTTTCGGCGGAAGTGAATGGCTTTGCGCGTTTTCAACAGGCGATGATCAGAATAAACACGGAAGCCGAGAAAAGGAATGCCCGTTGAAGTTGGAGAAATCTGCGCGCATTCTTCGTGCAAAGTAAGACGCAAAGCGGCAAGCTTTTCAACGATCAACTTCCTCCAATGGGACAACTCAATTTTATCGTTGGAAAATAACAAAAAATCATCCACATAGCGCAGGTAGGCCTCGCATTTGATTTCGCGTTTCACGTAATGGTCGAAATCGTTGAGATAGATGTTGGCCCAAAACTGGCTGGTGAGGTTGCCAATCGGAAGACCACGCGGACGATGCGCGGCAAACAAGTCATCGCCTGTGTAATAAGTCATCTCATATTCTTCCGCCAAAACTCCCACGCCGCTTTTCAGGATCATTCCGCACAGCCATAAAACTTGTTCATCCTTGATGCGGCGGGAAAATTCCGCCATGAGGAGGGCGTGGTCAATGGACGGGAAGAACTGGCGCACATCACATTGCAGGAAATATTTGTACTTGCGAGCGAAGGCCTGTGTGCGATCCAGGGCGCGATGCGTACCCTTGCCGACGCGATTGGCATACGTATCGTGGATAAAACGATTTTCCCAAATGGGTTCAATCACACGGCACAAGGCATGATGCACCACGCGGTCGCGAAACGGCGCGGCGGAGATCAGGCGCTTCTTGGGGTCATGGATATAAAAGCTGTGATACTCGCCCGGCTTATAAGTAAAGTTTTGTAGTTCACTTTGCAAAGCCAGCAACTCATCCTCCTGCACTCTTTCGAACATGGCGGGCTGTGCCCTGCCGCGCTTGCCCTTGCGCGCTTTACGATAAGCAAGATACAGGTTCTCAAAATCATATACTTGCGGGTAAAGATGTTTATGAGTCTTCATATATTCTCCTTCAAAAGTTTTTAAAAATCCCGCCTTGCGNNTAATTAGCTTGCCACTCCCAAACATTGCCGCTCATATCCATCAATTTATGCGGGCTGGCTCCCTGCGGGTACATCCATACCGGGGTTGTTTTATTTATACCGCTCTCATAGGTATTGGCGAAACGCGTGATTTCTTCTTCATCTTTCAACACGCCCCACGCAAAGCGCCCTTTGAGATTTATACCACCTGCGGCAGTTTCCCATTCAGTTTCCAAAGGCAATCGAATATCGGAAGGGCTTGCAAAGCCCTGCTTGCCTTCCTCCAATTCTTCCCAATTGGCAAACAGCCATTTGCAGTAGGCGCTGGCTTCATACCATGAAATTCCCACTACCGGCGCAGTGTGGTGTGCGCTTCCAAAGCGCGGATCACGCCAATAACGCGGGTATAGCACGCCATGCTCCACAAGGTTATCTTCTTCCTTCAAAGCACGTTGCAGCCAATCCCAAGCCTCTCTACCAAAGGTCTTCTCATCCATGCGCTGGCTGTTTTCATCATATTTTGGAAAGTCCATCCAGTATTCTTGGTTCGCGAAGTTTTCAGGCTTTAAGAAGCGCTCGTATTGAAGGTTGGTCACCAGATATTTGGAGAGATAATATTTTTCGTTAGCGATGAGCAGGAGGGCATGAAGATCATTCGGAACATAGCCCAATTCATCGAGCGTGTCTGCCGCTGCCGCGCGTTCGCGCGGGGAAAGCGCGCCTTTTGTAACCAAAGAGAAAAGTCCTTTGCGTATCTTCTGTTCTGCCGAGGCTTTTTCCTGAAAATGATTGCGCTGATATAAAGCCAGCAAATCACCCGCATACCAAACGGCGCGCCAATCGGGGTGATCTATTTTGGCTGGCACTTTTTCGGGCGCCAGCGCAGATAATAACGTTTCCATACGTTCCGAATCGTTCCGAGCGAAGTTTATAACTTCACCAAGCAATATCACCACCTCGCGCCAGCGGTCATCTTTTTGAACCAATTCACGCGTGAGCTTGCCGAAATTAGAACGATCAAGGAGGTAACGCGCCGCCAGAAATTCTTCAAAGGTAAGGTGAGGAAACGCATAAACGCGGAGAGGCGGAGTATCCGCCGGTGCATCCGGCACAGCCACCGAACCCTGCAACATCAACAATCCATTTGAACTCTGGCAATAATCAAGAAAGATATGCACTTTCTCCTGCTTTGGATCGGGAAAATGCTTCCAGAGCACGCTCGTCAATAAATCTTCAGTAACCAGGGCTGGGCCGCGCTTCTTCTCGTCATCGGTCTGGCGGCCTTCATGCGCCTTGAAGGCAATTTCCCATAATGCCCTGTTCAGCACAGTTGGGTCAATTCCCAATTCATCAATAATCGTTCGCTTCTGGGTATGCTGGGGCTGTCCCGAAACAGGGCGTTCCAATTCCCAACGGACAAGTAATAAATCCACGCAACGCTCATACACTTCTGCACGCGAATTAGGCAGATCACCGTAGTGCGTATGAACGACCGCCATCATCGTCAGGATAATCGGGAAGGGAGCGATCTCGTGCAAGCGGCGGCGGTCATCCGGCTGGAGTGAAGCCAGCAAACGTTCACCTTTTTTTTCATAATCCGCTTTACGGGCAGGTTCAATCTTGGCATGTTCATTGTGCCATGCCACCACAAAGTCCTTGATTTTCTTCTCATCGAGCAGGGCAAGTTCGTGGGTTGACCAGCCGGTCAACTGCCAGTGCGAATCATTATGATACGAATAGGTTCTGCATGTCACAAGAAAACGATTGACTTGTTGCCGTTTATAGTGTTCAACAAAATCCTCCACCGATTGGACTATGATGGGGCGCAAATTCAAATTCGCCACTTCGTCCAGCCCGTCAAAGAGCACAAGTCCGCCGCGCTTTTCCAATTCATCTAAAATCTGATCGGCAAAGCCTGCCATGCGCTCATCGCTCTTGAGTGATTGAACGATATAGTCTTCAACCAGTTTGGCGCTTCCCTGCTTACAATCCGCAGGAATGGTTTCAGCCAGCCTCCCAAGCGAAACGATTATTGGCAAAACCGGTCCGCCCTGCCAATTCGGTAAAAGGGTTTGGATATTTTTACTGCGATCCACTTCCGCCTGAGCCATTTGCAAAGCCAGATAGCGAACAAAAGTGGATTTTCCCGTACCCGGCAAGCCAAGCAATACAACATGACGGTCAGCATCCGTTGACAACGCTTCCAATGCGCCAAGAGGACGCATCTCGTCGCCGCGGAGTTGACGCAAAGCCTCCTGCGCTTCATCTTCGGATACTGGTTCTTTCGATTTTATTTTTTCCGTTTTCTTATCCACCGGAGTTGTCGTATCCAAGGAAATATACAGAGATTCAAGCGTCAAGCCGCCGCGCGTCGGGTCGGAAGCCTGCGGGTCAATTCCAACTAAACGAAGAGTGCGGCAATCTGCAATCACCGCACGCAGGTAACGCTCGCGTGCGTCCGCCGGTTTTGAATTCGTCGGATTTGCATTTTGAACTGGCGCAGGCGCGTTCGCGTTCTTTTCCCCATGCGCGCCCGAAGACTTGTATCTCACGAAAATCTGGTAAGTAAATATGGCCATTGCCCCGAGAGCCGCAATATAAACCAATGGCAAAAAGCGGTCTTCGATACGCGCTCCTATCAGGGCAATGAGAACGATCAACAAAATAGCAAAGGCCAGAATAGCAGTCAGCTTCCCGGCCAGTGTTTCTAGGAATTTCATCCAGTTTTTCATTGATTATCTCCCAACAGTCTCATTGTGCTTAGTGTATAAGAAAATCAAGCTTGAGTCAAATCTAATCATCTTACCATTCGTGGGCGCTTCACGCATAAAAGCCAAAGAGAAATTTGAGCAAGAATGGACGGGCTGAATTTAGCCCCCTCCCAGCCTCCCCCAGATGCCGGAAAGCACGGAATCTGGGGGAGGTGAATATAATTGCATGTATGACCACAATGATTCAACCCCAAGTCACTTTTCCTCCCCAAATTCGACGTGTACTTTGTCGCATTTGGGGAGGGTAGGGAGGGGCTGATGCCGCGTAAAACCAGAAGCGCTCCCAAAATAAAACACCGCGCCATCGAACTCCGCAAAGAGTCCACTCCTGCCGAAAGAAAACTTTGGGCATATCTGCGAAACGATCAACTTAGAGTCGCATTTAGAAGACACTACCCGAGGCGGCATCGAGCCGCCATCGGGCGGTAGGTGACACGAGTCACCAAACATGCCATTGGCAACTATGTTCCCGATTTTGTCTGTATCAAAAAGAAACTCATTATTGAATTGGACGGCAGCCAGCATTGGGAACAAACAGAGCACGATGAAGAACGAACAGCATACTTGCAATCGCAGGGTTATAAGGTGATCCGCTTTTGGAACAACGCTGTAATGAAGGATATCGAAGGCGTGATGCTCGCAATTCAAAATGAAATTAAAGAAATGCACTGACCGCTTATCGCCTCATCCATCAGCCGCTTCGCAAAACTGCCTATTGACAAACGCTTAAAAAATCTACATACTTAATATAACTCTGGGGGTCAACGCCCTCGGGGAAATTCCAAACAGGAGGCGATTATAGAGAAGCCCATCCACTCCAAACCATGCAAGTCGTATCGAAATGCCCGAATTGGCACACCCATCGCTTGAAGGGACACGTTGATATTCTAAAAGAACAGGGTCGCGTTCTAAGAGAATATGGTGATATTCTCAAAGAATATGCTCGTGTTCTAAATGAATACGTTCATGTTCCAAGAGAATATGGTCATGTTCTAAAGCAATATGGCAATATTCTAAGAGAATACGTTCATGTTCTAAAGCAATACGGCGATATTCTAAAAGAATATGCCTGTGGGATGCCAAAATTCCGGCAAAAACCGCATAAAAATCCAAAAATGCCTGAAAATTGCTAAAAGGAGATAAAAATGGCTAAGAATCAGACTACCCCCATTCGCCCCGTCGTATTGCAAGCCGATAAAGACGCCCTTGCCGCGCTCAAGACCATCACCAGCTACGCTCCCAACAATAACGCTTACACTGTCGCAGCGTTGGATAGCCTGCTCGGTGCCGCGGTCAACGCCCAAGATGCGGAAGCCGCCGCCGCAAGCGCGCTCGCCGGTGCGCGTGATAACACCGTCTCCGCCGAATGGGCTTTCCACAACGCCATGCTGGGTGTCAAGGATCAGGTCGCCGGGCAGTTTGGACAGGACTCCAACGAGCTGCAAGCGCTGGGCTTGAAGAAAAAGTCCGAGCGCAAAGCGCCCAAGCGCACGGTCAAAGCTAAAGCCGCGTGAACAACTCAAAAGGCGACCTGACATCAGGTCGCCTTTTTTCATCTTTTATCCTTCGCCCTTCTCTTCTCTTCCGCTAAAATCCCTGTCACTTACAAACCTTCTCCATCATCTCGCTTGCATCGGTTTCTTTGCGCGGTGATGTGGCACCGATAGTTCATGACCGGATATAATCAATCATCATCACTGAGCGAATTCCTGATTATGATTGATCCGAACAAATCCCGTCATCCAAAAAACAAAGCGATCCTGTTTCTTTGGGATCGCCGAATTTATTGGCTCACCGCCTTGAGCGTGGTGGCGGTTGCCGTGATCTATGTTTTTTTTGTCAGCGTTGGCACGTGGAGCAAATGGCCCGCCACCACGGACTTTTACGCTCAACTCGCAAAGGCTTTCGATCACGGACAAGTCTCGCTCCTCACCCAACCCGATCCTTCCATTCTCGNNTCTGCAAAACCCGTATCAATACGATGAGCTCCGCAAGCAGGCAACGTATCAATGGGATATATCGCTCTACAAAGGAAAGTATTACATTTACTGGGGACCCGCGCCAGCCGTCATCATGGCCATCGTCGGGCTGTTGCATCCCATTAAATCCGGCGATCAATATATCGTCTTCGCCTCCGCCTGCGGATTGTTTTTTGTCAACATCCTGATTCTCTTCAGTCTGTGGAAACGATTCTTCTCCGACCTGCCGGTGTGGGCGTTTGAAATCATCGTCGTGTTCGTGGGACTTGTCTCGCCTCTGCTCTGGAGCCTGAACGATCCCGAGATCTATGAAGCTTCGATTCTCTTCGGCCAATTCCTGCTCATGGGCGGACTCTATTTTGCTTTTATCTCCTTCGATCAACCCGCCTCATCCACATGGAAACTAACTCTTGCCGGAATATGCTGGGCCGCGGCCATCGCATCCCGCATCACGTTGATTCTCCCCATCGCATTTTGGATTGTATTATTCACCTTCTTCACGATCAAGGCAAACAAACGCGACGTTTGGAAATCACTGCTTGTGATGATACTGCCGTTATCGATCAGCCTTGCCGCGATGGGATGGTACAACTGGGTGCGCTTCGACTCCCCGCTCGAATTCGGACTCCATTATCAATTAACTTCCAGCGATCTGAGAAAAACGCAGTTATTTTCGCTGGCTTATCTGCCATCCAATCTGTATGG
>PLNY01000273.1 GCA_003141915.1 Anaerolineae bacterium
CGAACCTCGGCGTGAAGCGATCGAAGAGTCCAAGAATATCGTGAGCGACCAAAACCTGTCCGTCACACCCAACGCCCGCGCCAATGCCGATGGTTGGAATGGAAAGCTTATTTGAAATCAATTCGGCAAGTTTTGCAGGAACGGATTCAAGCACGATGCTGAAGCATCCGGCTTCTTCGAGAAGCAACGCATCTTCAAGCAATCTCTTCGCGGCGGCGGCGGTTTTTCCCTGTGGGCGGAATCCGCCAAGTTGATTAACCGATTGCGGCGTGAGACCGAGATGTCCCATCACGGGAATCCCCGCGGCGACAATGGCACGGACTGCCTCGAGGCGTTCGCGTCCGCCTTCGAGTTTGATCGCGTCCATTCCGGCTTCCTGCAAGAATCGTCCGGCATTGCGAACCGCTTCCTCGGTCGAGGCCTGATACGACATGAACGGCATGTCGCCGATCAGTAATGCGAACTTGGCGCCGCGCGCCACGGCTTTGCAATGATGAAGCATATCGTCCATCGTGACCGGCAATGTATTTTGATAACCTAGCACAACCATTCCCAGCGAATCGCCGACGAGGATCGAATCGATCCCGGCTTGATCTTCAGCCAGCGCGGTGGGATAGTCGTAGGCGGTCAGCATGGTGATCGGTTCGCCGCGTTCCTTCTTCTGGCGAAAAATTGTGATCGTCGCCTTTTTGCGTTGGGACGCGTTTGTATTAAAAGTTGTGGTCGTTAAAACAGGTGCAATCGTTGACATGGTTTCCTCCGAGTAAAGGTAGGAGCCGTTTGTGCGCAGTTTCCCCGTTTGCCGCGCCGTTCACAGCTTGGGATTGAATTTACGCCGTCGCGTTCATCGCGAAGCAGATACGCGCGGCAAACTTGATTATTCCACAAAAGTGGATTTTCGCCTATAATAATTTTGTTAGAAGAATCTTCACCACAAAGGCACAAAGACTTCTCTGTGTTCACCATTAAAAACTTTGTGTTTTCCGTGTCTCTGTGGTGAAATTAAAGGAGAATGCTATGCGTCGGATGTTTGGATTTATGATCGGGATCGTGGTGGGCGCTTTGGTCGGTGGCACCGTAGCGCTTCTGCTTGCGCCGGAAACGGGCGATAAATTCCGCAATGAGATCCGCGTTCGCGGCGAGGGCTTTGTCAACGAGGTGCGCCGCGCGGCAGAATCGCGCCGCATCGAACTGACGGAACAATTGGAATCCATGCGCGCACCGCGTGCGGATTCGTAGTAGGTTGGACAAATCACATTAGCTTATCAATCTTGAATAAAACTTTTTCGCTTGATTCATGCAACGCGTATATTCCGCGCGCTCGGTGATCATTTTTTGATTCAACCCTGCGGCTTGCTCCCGCAGGGCTTTATTTTCCAAACCTTCAAGGATGGCGTCTGCAAGTTTTTGCGGATCCGTTGCATCTGTGAGAATGCCGTTCTTGCCGTTGGTGATCCATTCGCGAATCGAATCCAGATTTCCAGCAATGGGAAAACATCCGCAAGCCATGCCTTCGAGCAGGGAATTCGGTATGCCATCGTGGATGCTGAGTGAAACGATGATTTGTGCGCGGCGAAAGACATCCGCCATTTGATAATGAGGAAGCGCGGGAAGTAATTCAACTGATTCGTGAATGCCAAGTTTATCAATCCATTGAAGAGCCTGTGATTCATTTGCCATCGAAGCACAGATAAATTTTGCGTTGGGATATTTTTTCAACACCAATGGAATTGCCTGAAAGAAAACGTCATTGCGGACATAGGCGCGGAAGCCGCGTGGGTTGAAGATGATCGGTTCTTCCACCGGCTTTGTCGGCGGATAAAAAATATCCATGCGGATGCCGCCGTTGCCCGGTATAACCAACGTTGGTTTTGATGGTTCAAATCCCCATTGTTTTGCCAAACGAATATCACGATAACAATCAGCGTGAAGCGCATCGGCAATGTTCATTGTCCAGCGCGTGTAATGATCCATCAGCGAAGTGGATTTAGCGTGTAACGTGAAGTCATTGCCCCAGACCGAGACCAGCAATGGGATTCCAGTGTACGCATCCGCGGCGAGCATGCCTTCGTAGGGAATTCTCATGGCGTGGACTAGATCAGGCTTCACGCGTTCGATAAATCCGCGCAATCTTTTCGATGCGCGCGAAATTGTTAAGGGACCAAGGAAATGCCGAAGGGAGGCGCGTAAGCCGATGGCTCGGGATGAAGCGATACTCGAAGTTGTGGATGATTTCTTCGTCCCGCTAAAAGCAACCGGCGTGATCTCCAATCCTTTGAGCGGAAAATCCACCGAACAATTGAACGTGGAAGCAAGATAAACTTCATCCCCGCGTTCAACAAAATGTCTGATCCAATTTTGGGCGATGGGTGAGCGTCCGTCGGCTACAAAGAGAATTCGCATGGGGTCAATATACCAGAAGTTGCCCATGTCAGTAAGCCGTAGTATCATTGGGCAGTTCGAAGCGAGCATAAAGATGTCCCGTGTGCTGATTGTGGAAGATAATGTTGATAATTATGAGCTGGTGCGTTTTTTACTGGGGCGGGCAGGCTATGAGACGCGCTGGGCACACAATGGCGGTGAAGGAATTTTAATGGCGAATGCGGAAAAGCCCGACTTGATCCTGATGGACCTCTCCATGCCGGAAACAGACGGCTGGACCGCTACCAAGAGTCTCAAGTCGGACCCTGAGACGAAACATATTCCCATCGTCGCACTGACCGCCCATATTTTGCCGGGCGACCGCAAACGCGCCCTGCAGGCTGGATGTGACGGTTACCTCTCGAAGCCCATGAATATTGCGTTGTTCGTTGAGACGGTTGCAAATCTAATTGCCAAAGCAGATACAAAGTCAAAGCACAGGCCAAAGATAAAGCCGCAAGGCGATAGAGCCTGATGTTTAATTTTTTGAATAAAGAGGAATAGAATGAAACAAATTTGTGTTATCGGCGTGGGATACGTCGGCGTAGTAACAGGAGCCTGCTTTGCAGACCTGGGGAACAAGGTCGTGGCATTGGATGTGAACGAGAAGCGCATCGAGAATCTTAGAAAAGGTATCATGCCCATCTACGAACCAGGCCTCGATGAGCTGGTCAAGCGAAATGTGAAAGCGGGACGGCTTTCGTTCACCACTTCGTATGCGGAAGCGGTGAAGGATGCGGAATATGCCTTCATCGCGGTGGGAACGCCCAGCGCCGATAGCGGCGAAGCGGATTTGAAATATGTGGAAGCCGCAGCCAAATCCATCGCAGCCAACATGTCCGCACCGCTGATCATCATCAATAAATCCACGGTTCCCATCGGCACCGGAGACTGGGTGGCCGATATCGTGACCAAAGCCCAGCCCAAGCCGATCCCGTTTTGGGTGGTATCGTGTCCCGAATTCCTGCGCGAAGGTT
>PLNY01000431.1 GCA_003141915.1 Anaerolineae bacterium
CGTAGATTCTGACGTGGTCCTCCTGCCCAAAAAGTCTCAAACGCTCCGATGGATCGGTCACTGAAAAATCTTCAAATGTTCCACCTCTTTCTGGAAAGTATGGAACCATGATCGCAGCCCAGCCGTCCGGCTTCAGAACTCTGGCGAACTCGTGCATGGCCTTCCGGTCGTATGGAACATGCTCTAAAACATGACTGCAGTAAATTACGTCAAAGTGAGCATCGGGGTATTGAATGTCGGTGATGTCCATTTTCACCTTCACTTTGGGATTAAGCAAGTCTGCGGTGATATAGCCGGCACCCAGGACATCGGAAAAGGTTTTTTCAAATTGAATTTCAGGTGCAACGTGNNTCTTCATGAAATACGACCATATTAACCTGTGACGTTCGTCGCTGCTGCAAATGTAGCAGCGGGTGTCACCCCAAGCGACCAATCGGAACTTTCGCAGGCCGGTTTGGCAAACTGGGCAGAAATAGCGACTTCGCGACTCATCACGAATATATCTGACCCGATAGTAAACATGCCGGATTCGTCGTAGTACCGCCCTGCAATTCGAAGGAATGAAATGCCTTATCATCGCTACAATCCATCAAGACGACACTGCATTCATAGAATCAGAATCCCGTGCAACACCTTTTACTTTCTTCAACCACCCGTGGGAATATCCAGAAAAAAGCAAACGATCTTTGATCGCCTTTTTGTAACCAACCCAAGCTTTACGGGTTTTAGGGAACTTGCGGGAGGGCGTGGCGTGCCATGAGCGGAAAGGCTTCATCTCCGTCTTGTCCAGCACCGAACGCCAGAGCCGGTATTGCGGATGCACGAACTCACCGAACAAATCCCACGGCTTGGGATAATCCAGAAAGTGAATCAACCGACATGTCTGTCCCCACGGTCGGTTAAGTGCAGGCCAGTTTTTTCGCGCGTTGGCGATGCAATTGAACTTGGCATCCAATATGAATGCCTTGCGATGGAGAACATAGTTCAAGGCCGCTTGATCGTGAAATGCCGGGCGATGAGCAGCGATGTAATTCAAGCACTGCTCGGCAATCTTCTGCCGCCGCCATTCGGCCGCGTTTACCAAAATGACCCCGGCATTGAAGTAAGGCTCAACTGGGCTGTCGCCCAATTGTTTGGCAACGAAGCGGTCAACCGCCTTTGCGAGTGGAGCTTCCGGCACGAGCCCGGCAGGTGAATTGCCCATGTCCAGTTCGGCCAGTTCGCCCAAATCCACATCGCACAAGGTGTCAATGTCCACATAAATGAAGCGCTCAAGGCGCAACAGATCCGGCACGACCAGCCGATAATAAATAGCCAGACTACCAAGCATGGCGGGGAAATTGGCAAAGACGTCAGTTTGAATCTTTTGAAGCTCCAATACGAATGGCCGATTTGCCCCCCGAAGGGTTGTTTCGAGTAAAGCAACGTCTTGAGCCGTAAGGCTGTCAGTAAAAATGTGAAAATGAACCGGATGCTCGGCACTCCTGCAACTGGCGAGAATTGAGTATGCCGTCACATGCAAGCCGGGAAGAAATCTGCGATCTGGAGTAAAAACGATGTGGATTGGTTTGCTCATTATTCAACTCATCCATCAAGCGTCAGCGAACACTGATTACCCAATGGGGATTCAGATGACCTGTAAGTCAGATCGCCGCTTTGGAATCAATCAGAAAGCTTTTCTCCGTCGGTATCAACTCATGATATAAATCCATGTAACGGCGGGCCATCAATGAATCGGAAAATTTTTCGATTACGCGCTGTCGGGCTGCGATTCCCATGGCGGCGCGTTCGGTTGGATGCTTCCACATCCAAGTAAGCATTCGAACCAGTCCGTCCACGCTGCCGATTTCATGCTCCAACAAACCAGTTTCACCATCAGCCACCACATCGGCTAATCCGCCAGCCGTGTAAGATACGGTCGGGGTTTCGCAAGCCATTGCCTCCAAAGCCACAAGGCCGAATGTCTCAATCCGGCTGGGCATTACAAAAACGTCCAATGCTGAATAATACAGAGACTGAAGACGTGCGGAGCCAACGCTGCCAAAATAGATTGTTTCAAAATTGGGAATGTTGTTTAGCCTTTTGCCCGCACCCAGCACAAGCAACGCAATCTCACTGGCCGGAAGCGCTTTTAATGATTCTATCAAAATTTCCGCCCCTTTACGTCGCTCATTAAAATCAACGCTGGCAAAACCAATGACAAATTTGTTTTCTGAAATGCCCAAAGCCTTCCTGGCCACATTTTTTCCAATTGGAGTATATTGCAGTGGATCAATGCCGAGATGAATCGTGCGGATGGACTTGGCATGCTTTGCGAGTCCGGAACGGCGGATTTGTGCTGTGGTCCATTCACTGTTTCCAACAAAGTGGAGGTTTATACCAGAATACAACCGTTCCTTGGTTCGAAAGAATCTGCGTGTGGCATCCCAAGGATGCGGCCACTTTTGTTGCGGGCAGTTTCCACATTGTCGAGTGAAGTGATCGCACTCGCCAGGATAATGACATCCGCCCGTGATGGGAATAAGGTCATGCACCGACCAGACAACTGGAAGGCCGTCGGGGAGGGAATTAAAAAAACTGGGTAAATCCAACCATCTCGCTACCCAGTGTAGGTTAACGATCTGTGGCAGTGTTCCGATTGCTTGTATCGGTGTCCTACGAATCCAGCCAGGTCCGGTGACAAAGCCACCAGGCGTTGTCCGGCGATTCCGCCAACTCGTCGCCAGAGCGGCGGCGTTGCGCCAAAAAAAAGATCTATTCTGAAACAGTGAAATTAGGCTGGGATCGCTGGATTCACCCGAGCCATAATAGAACATGCTCTCGACACCTGACCGCCGTAATGCCAGATGCAGACGCTGTGCCGCGATTCCGCCACCGCCGGGTAATTGGGTGGTAAAGNNATTGTTTTAAGAAAACGGTCACCTAAATCTGCAGGAACCCATTCAGATGCTCGTGCAAAAGCAGATTCCCCCATGTTCTGCCATTTACCACGATTTGTCCAAGCCCGCTCCAGTGTTTCCCGGATAATGTCCGGATCAACGCCAGAACTGACAAAGCCGTCTATTCCATCGCGTGACAGTTCATAGTTTCCCCCAGCGCGAGTAATTACCGCGGGACGACCGCAAAACATTGATTCGATGAGTGCCAATGCAAGCCCCTCTTGGCGAGAATTTAAGATATGTAAATGATGGTCAGCCCAAATCTTTTTGAAATCGAGTTCATGCCCTTGGACAGTCACATGATGTTCAAGTCCGTAATAGCGAATCAAATCCTGCAAATA
>PLNY01000009.1:0-2114 GCA_003141915.1 Anaerolineae bacterium
CGCCGCCACCACCGCCACCACCGAGTCCACCCGCTGCGCCGCCAGCACCGCCGGCGACAATCGATTGACCGCCGGTGAGCGAGCCGGTATGCAGACTACTGCCAACCGCCCCCCCTGATCCACTTGCTCCGTTGGAGTTGAATGTTGCTAAACTCGTGCCTCCAGCGCCGCCATCTCCTGCGGAAGAATTTTGTGATACACTTGCACCAGCACTTCCTCCCGAAGCAGAAATTAGAGCACCAAAACTGCTTGAACCACCGGATTGTCCAGCACTCCCACCAGTCCCAACTGTAACTGTAAAGATGTTTCCCGGAGTAACACCGAAGACATCTTTACCAAAACCCCCTCCGCCTCCACCACCAGCCGAGCAAACAGAGAAAATATTTGCGTTGCCGCCTCCGCCTCCGCCTGCCCACACTTCGACCATAATTTTATTCACGCCCGACGGCACAGTGAAAATGCCCGATGTCGTAAAGACTTGCATGTTTGGAATACCTGCAATGCCTCCAGCAATGATACCACCGGCGGATTGAGCATAGATGGAATAAGGAGTCGCCAGAATAGTTTGACGTGGTGACAACGTGGAAAAGGCAACATTGCTCCCCGCAGGCCGCACAGCAATTTCCAGCCACAGATTATTGCCAGCAAAAACACCTGCTCCAAAGTCAAGCGCAACATTAAATAGTCCGTTGCTTACAGTGGTGGCAGAATTGGTGATTGTATTCGAAATTTGGTTGCCGCTGGCATTCGTGTCGAACAGTGAGAAGGTGAAATCGAAGTTTCCATTAGCCGGATTCCCCGCATTACTTAAACGGCCTTGATAGGTAAATGCTGTGCCCTGACCAAAGGCAAAGACACCGGATATGAGAACGATTGAACCTATCATCAAAAGAGGGCCAGAGATACATCCGCCAAAAGATTTCGTCTTCATGTCGTCATGATTACACGAATTCAATCGGCTGGCAAGCTTCGCATGGCGGCAACGCCAGATCAAATTGCCCAAAGCACTCCAATGACTTAATCTTGGCGCTGCGTGAAGACAGGCAAACCGAGAATTTTCAGATGGAGTCAACGCCATAATTGGCAGCTTGTCTTCCTGCATCTCTTGGCTGACAAAATCAACGAAGCGGTTCTTGCTGAAGCACGTCGGATAAATCCGCACCCTCTCGCTGAAGATCACTTCGCATGGCTGAATTCGGTTGTGACAACCGTCACCAAGCAACCATCGGAGGGCATCCCACCGCTTCTTGCGCAGCGACTTTCAAGCCATTATCAATTCATAGTCGCATTTCACGGGACAAGATCGAATTCGGCGGCAGATTTTCTGGAACACGGAATAAAGCTTTCGGACACTAACGCGATTGAAGAACAGGCGATTCAAAGTTTCGGTGACAGCAAAGCACTCGAAAGTGCCAAAGTTGAACTACAGTCTGGTTACGGCTACGTTGAACGCAATCATGGCAAAATTCATCTTTCTCTGACAAAGAACGTATTTCTTATGGGCGGGGAATGCGAGGGTTATTTGCTGGATGGCAGCGAATACCGTGCTGCAATTGCGAACCGTCTTCGACGGAGAGAGTTGCCTCCCAAGCCCCTGATTGTTGAATGTTTGATACCCACAAGCATGTTGACCGCAGAATTCTGGCGAGAGAGGAGCTACGCGATGCTGGAAGATTATTTCGAGCGTTTGCTTCATCCATCGGAAAAACGACGCGTTAAACCATCATACCCCAATATAACGCAATCAATCCCGGCAGGGAGCGTTCTGCACGTCCACGAATTCATTGAAGTCAAGCGCAGGTTCCAAGGATACAATCCTGTAACCTGCTTGTCAGAGGAATCGGTTGAAACAGTTCTACGACCATTCAAAATATGGCCCGGAAACGCAATTGCCCAATCGTCCACCCCAAAATGAATACTGGAAAAGAGCCGTTCAAGTGCGGAATGGGGAGTGCGCCCGTCTTCGCTCCCGTCTTCACTGCGTTACGACGCGGCGAGTTGCTTCGACGCGGCAAGGAGTGCGGAGTGCGGCCCAATGCGGCGTAGCGGCTTTCGGGAGAAAGCCGCCATCTAAAATTCCGGTCACAGTTTCCGGCGCTCTGCCGAGACGCCGC
>PLNY01000009.1:2162-2846 GCA_003141915.1 Anaerolineae bacterium
AAAGGTGAGGGCGGGCGTCAAAACAAAACTCATTCCGCCGGTCGTCCCTCCGGGACTTGTATTGATTTCACGACCAACCCGGCATTGAAATGCCGGGCTATTGTCATCGCGTCGCTCGGCGACGGCCAAATGCCCCGGCAGCAACCGGCATGCGCCAGCTCAAATTCCTCCCGACATCAAAATGGACTTCATTTTTCCAGATTTGCCCAAAACTGTCTTGTTTTTAGGCGTTTTGTCTCAAAATGAGGCAAGTCCGTCCTTGGCCGGCTAAAATCGTCCGCCGACAAACCTTTGTCAGGCTTCGACAAAGGTCACTCGGTCTCTGATAAACCTTTGTCGCTCTCTGACCAAGGTTACTTGGTCTCTGACAAACCTTTGTCAGGCTCCGACAAACCTTGGTCGGGCTTCGATAAAGGTTATTCGGTCTCTCACAAACCTTTGTCGGCCTCCGACAAACCTTTGTCAGACGCTGACCAAGGTTTAAAAATGGCTTTTTTTGACCAGTCAAAGGGCGGCTTGGGTTAATCGGTCTTATCAGGTCATTAACGGCGCTAAAAACATTGGCAGTTTCCGTTAGATGGCATCACCTATGCGTGCAAATGCAGACGTTAGTTTGATTAACCAACAAGAAATAACAACATAACAACAGGATTATAAAATGAGCTTGCGCGACGTTTGTAATGG
>PLNY01000043.1 GCA_003141915.1 Anaerolineae bacterium
CCACCCCTCGTTGTAAATAAGGGTAGGAGGAAACCTGTGCGGTTCCTTGTCTGCAGTGTCGATAAGAGCGTGAATCTGTTCGGGTATCATGACTCCATCTCTTGACAGGTGTTAGGCCTGTCCTCCTTTTCCATGATTAGGTCTTTGCCCTAAAATATCATCCGTATGTTGTCAGACGAATTGGGATATAAAGGCAATTTGAGTTGGGTGATGTTTTCCGCGTCGAAATGATTATACTGCGGCTGATTTTCGTTGTTACCGGTTTTTTGGGGAATGTGNNCTGTGAGTTCGTTTTCACAATTCACCTTTGAGCACCTTATCGCTTGCAGATTGTGATTCCGGCCAGTCTCCTTAAATCAACAGATTCGCGAACAACGGCAGTTCAGATTTCTGAAACTGAGTGGGATCCAACCATCCCGTAGGCAGCATATAACTGGCCTCGCCGAATAGCCAACCTAGCAGAGCATTCTCAGGGATCCCTATGGGTTGCAGCACTTCGTGAACCGCACGAAAAAGCAATTCCTTGTATCGAGAGACATCGATCAGAGCGGGATTGAATTCGTCTGGCAAATCCCAGGCATGAACACCTTGCTCTGTTGTGGTATATAGGAATTGAATTCTTTGTCCCATACGTATGATCTTCCCCACTGTTTGTAATTGCAGGGCTGCCCTTGCTACAGGAGACGGCACTCGATATTGATCCAATTCACGACTCAGAGTCTGAGTCACGATCAATTCATTCAGCGGAATCTTTTGGTGGCTTAATGCAGATAATCTCTCTTGCACCATGCTCAAAACATCGGGCAATAACTTGTGTAATTGATTCGGGTCTTTTTCGATCGCCAAGATTTGCAAGACTCGTTGTTGTGTATCTGCCACAAAGAATGGAGTATCTTCGCGGCGCAGAGCCAAGCCACGTACCTTGTATTCCCCATCCGGCTGCAAACCAAAGAAACGATTGGCAACTGGAATATTGGAGTTATGCCTTGCAGAGACAAACGCCATCCAAGAATACACTTCTTCCACTTCAATTGGCAATTTGGTTTCGTGCTCGATCCCATTCAAGAGAGATTGGTAATCCTGCTCAGTGGTTGCTTCCGGACGATAGATGAATAGGCTATCCACATAGATATGTAATACTGTAAAGCCGTGATCTTCCACAATTTCTTTGGCACGCAAGATCATCTTCCTGCCGATGTGCGTCACCGCTTCGTGGGAATTGATCCGTCCAAAGGTGGAATTGGCAAATCCCAACCTTCCATAGGCCACCACACACAACCACTTTAGCGCATTCGCCAGCGCTTTATAGTGAACATAACGGCTGTCGTTCTTGCCGATCTTTTTCAAGAGCCGCTTGATCGCCACCCGTTTATGCACCATCGGTTTGAGCGTAGCAGGAATCAATCCTTCGCGTGAACTTACTTTCACGTTCAATTCAGGAATCAACCAAGAGTCTTCTTCATCTGTTGCAACTGTTTCGGGCGAGATATTGTATTCCACCATGATGGATGGATACATGGAGATGAAGTCCAGGATGGCTACATGTGGGTAAATCCCCAGCAAGGGTTCAAAGACCAGTCCACCGCGGTCTGCTACAAACAATTGATCGTAGGTCTTGGAGACTTCACCTTTTTGCTGCTGGTAGGGAACAAGTATGCCGCGCCGCAAGGCAGTCAGGGCTTGCATGGCAGCAATGCCTGCTCCCGGGGAACGCCGGGCAATCTCTTGTGCGGGCAGCCCGCAGACGCGCGCTTGCTCGATGGCACCCATCAGACCGTAATCCCCAAAGGTCATGCAGTTCTGGTCATCAATGTGCCAGCGGCCAAACAGATGCACCTGTTCGCCGCGATAATGTGCCTGTCCATAATTATGGAAGCTGATTTCCTTCTTTCGGCGAATGGATCGGGAGAGATCGCGGTTGGGATTGAAGAGGGTGCCGGTTTCTTTGGAGAGTTCTTCCAGCCGCGTGAACAGCCAGGTATCACCATAGCTGGTGAGGATCACATCCGGGTTGTATTGCATCAGCAGGGAATTCAATACACCCAAAATTTCACGCGGCTTTTCGAAGGATAGGCGATATTTGAACTGTTGGAATTCAACCAATAAATATTGTGGCGTAGCATGGGCGGGGTTGATATCCGGTTGAATATGCAGGATGCGCAGATTTGGCAGTTTGGGATCGAGCTCCCAGGGTGTGTCCAGTGCGGTGATGCTGGAAATCTTCCAGCCCTGCTCTACTTCCACTTTGCAATAGGCCAGAGGGAAGACACTGAACGCGGCGGCGTAGCGCAGGATGAGCGGAATATCCACATCGTAATAAGATAGATCGGGAAAGCGTTGATTAATTTCTTTGAAGAGTTCATCAAAGGCTATAGGATTTGGAACTTGGACTTCAAGCACATCCGTTTTGCCTGAATACAGGTCGTCGCGCTCAGTGCGGGATAACACAACGGGTTTTTCTTTCAGGTATTTCCACAATTGGCGCAGACGATGAAAAGGTCCAGCCACATAAAACGTTATGCTGAACTCTTGAGTAAAGGAATGAGACTTTCCATCTTCCCCCAGTAACCATACCGTCAGGCCATGCTTTGGATCTGGGTAGAGATCGAACAGCCAGCCAGTGTATTTCTTCATGATTTGGATTTGAGAATTTCGAGCTCGCCTTGGAGTCTTTGTAGTTCTCCGCGCAGTTCATCAATCTTATGGAAAAATTTCTTGTGTTGTTCGAGCAGAGCAAGCAACAGCATAGCTTCCAGCGGCAGCAGGTTGGCGGCGTTGGAGATGGCGGCCCGATGCGGACCAATCTCTTCAAAGATACCATCAAGGATCAACTGGTCACTGCGGCGCAAGGCTTCATACAAAGGTTTGATTTCATCAACCTGTTGCAGGATCAATTGCGAGGCAGGCGGCAGGGTTCGTCCCATAAGCGTTAGAACAGCGTGGGTTGGCAGACCCGTTCCGGTTCTCCTTCGATGTGCAGGACTTCGTCTGCGCTTTGTTGAAGAAAGGAAAGGAAGGCGTCGTCGTTCTCAGTCTTTAGTCCTTGAACGAAGATTACCACCGGTTTGCGGAAAGCCAATCTTTGCAAGTGTTCGCAACATTGACGCAATACTCGAAAGCGGACAGGCAGTGGAATATCATCATTCTGAAAGGTGTTCAAGAAATCCAGAATCAACAGGGGCTCTTCATCCGGACGGATATTGGCAATCAGGTCGAGCAGTTGATAGCAAGTGAAGGCGCGTGCCATACGGACATGCTTCAGCGTTTGTCTCACTTCATGGGTTCTATGTCGGATGAGGCGTGTCAGGCCATAACTCGGGAGCCAGTCACTGCCTGCTAAGACATACAGCGGGCCGCGAAGGGAGATGGTTGCGATCAGTTCGGTGATGTGCTGGTGTTCATATCTTTCAGCTACCACTAGAGTCAAGCGCCGTGTAGGCTGGAGGTAGATGGGCAAGTTCAATAAGGCATTCATTTCCCAAAAATACTTCCTATCGATATAAATAAAAAGTCCCCATCAGGTACAAAACGGGGATACCCATCGGGTATATGGATTTAGGGAAGGTTCCGGACTTAGCGCCTACCTATGGGCTTATCGAAAGCTGAGAAGTCCCACTCTGTCAAAATCATACTTAATTGCGAACGTGTACTCAAGCCAAATTTTGTGCAGGCCCTTTGTAAGCGCACCTTGGCTGTTTCAGGTGATATATGCAACCGCTCCCCGATCTCGCGATTGGTATATCCCAAACACGCCAGTGCCGCCACCTCCTGCTCGCGCGCAGTCAGAGAAATCCATATATTCCAGAGCTTGTCATTGGAAACATATTGGGTCAGGCCAGCGGCCAGCAGGTCAGGGATCAACTCATCTACAGGACGGCTCTCGTGCTGGGCAAGCGTGGTTAGCGTAGTTTGAAGACTTTCGCTAATCTCATAGGTTCGGGAACCGGCATTCGGACGCAAGCCTATCAGGGACAAAAGACGATCCAGGATAGACATTGGCGAAGATTGTAATAGAACAAACGTTCTTAGTCAAGTTGAAGAAGGAAAATCATGAAGAAAGGGGAATTAGACATGAACCATCGACCACACTACCCACCCCCTGCACCCTATCAGGAAAACAATGACCCATTGGGACAGGATCTCCACACCAGCGCAGAGATCGTGATGATCTTTGTCGCAATATATGGAATTTGGAAATATATTGTGGTTCCACTTTGGGAGAGCGTCATAGTTCCTTTGTGGAATTGGTAGCATAAAAGCTTCAACATAAAACAGAAATTGATCCTGCTGGTCTTGCTTGCCCTGCTTTCCATGTCCTGCCCGCGCATCAGATGCGGTCCTGAAGAATGTAGCTTTGGGCAACTTGAGTCCCATTGACAATCTTCCACGGAATATACCAACTACAATTTCAATAGTTTTCTGCCAAGAATTCCTGCATGCTATTTCAGTAATTACATACCTCGCCATCCTCCGAAGATTTCGGGGGCTACACTGGGGGAAAGGCAGTCTGATTCACACTCTTATTTTTTACCTTACGCTGAACTGCTGTTCAACGATNNAATTCATATAAACATCTACTTTGTAGTTACCAGTCGGCCAAGCGCCATTATTGGTCAAATGAAAATAGATTGTTAAACCGCCAGACTCATACGTTGAATCCATCGTTTTGAACGGTGTGTTTGGGGCTTGGCCTGAAATATTCAAGGCATACCACTTGGACTCAAAGACTGTGCCACCCTTTACGCCACTGACATTTAGAAAAATGAAGAAAGCATCATTAGGCGAGAATATGGTAGTTTTATCTTTGCCCTGCGAATCCGATGCCATATAAAAATTAGAGGCAGTCGGGTTAGACGATTGTGGAAATGCTGTCGCTGTT
>PLNY01000394.1 GCA_003141915.1 Anaerolineae bacterium
AGTACTTTGTCCGTTTGGCGCTTTGGGAGCGGGGGTTCCGTTAGGTACCCGCTGGCTAAACTGCTGGTATCTCTGAGCATAAGTCGTCATGCGAGAGTTTCGCATCATCACGAAGCCGCCGACCACGAGACCGACCACGACCAATACAATCACGATACCAAGAATCCATTTCCAAACTGTTTTCATTGGATAATACCTTACCTTTCTTATAGGTCTACATTATAGTTTGATGGTATGAATTATTGATGAACGTTTTGTGTTTATTTCTTGAAAGTGTACTGAGCGTTACGCGCTTGGCTTCTCTCCCATTTGATACAATTTGTCCGTATTGAAATACCTTCACGCGGCCTGGACAAATATAAAAACGAGCCAATAACATTTAGGAAGTCAGTTAAGCGTCACTCATGAACGTAAAGACCCGCATTCAGCTCATCGTCGTGACATTCCTTCGGATCATCCTGAATACACTGCACCGAATGGCTTATCCTTTCTTGTCCATTTTTGCGCGCGGCTTAGGCGTGGACCTGACCACCATTTCTGTTGTGTTAACGGGAAGGAATCTGGCAGGCGCGCTCAGTCCATTTCTTGCGCCACTTGCGGATCAGCGCGGGCGCAGGCTTGCGATGCTGGCGGGTGCCGGGACTTTTACAGTCGGTGTGAGCGCAGTGGCAATTCACCCCAGCCTGCTGACATTATCCATCGCATTGATATTCGGGATTCTGAGCAAAGATCTGTTCGACCCAGCCATTCAAGCGTATTTCGGCGACCGCGTTCCGTATGAACAACGCGGAACAGCGTTGGCGATCACAGAGATGTCGTGGTCGCTGGCCTTCATTGTAGGTGTGCCGCTGGCAGGATTATTGATCACACGCTACGGATGGTCCGCGCCGTTTCCCGTTTTGGCAATATTGGGTGTTGGAATGTTTGCCGTCATCTGGTGGATGCTTCCGAGCACCGACGCCCATTATCAACCGGATCTTAATTCAAGCGTCCATTGGCGCGTCATTCTCACGTCTATTCCTGCGCTGGCTTGCGTCTCTATCGCGTTGTGGTCGAGCGCCGCGAATGAAATGGTCAACTTGATCTTTGGCGTGTGGCTATCGGATTCATTTAGTTTGCAGATCGCGGCTTTGGCGGGCGCGTCCGCTGTGATTGGCTTCGCCGAATTGAGCGGGGAAGGACTCGTCGCGCTGGTCACGGATCGAATCGGAAAGCCGCGTGCCATCCTCATCGGTTTGGCGGGGAACATCCTCGCCTCGATCCTTTTGCCGTTCATCGGTCGGACTGAAATCGGCGCGTTGATCGGCTTATTNNCATCGGTCATACCGAAATTGGCGCGTTGATCGGCTTATTCCTTTTTTACATCTCGTTCGAATATATGATCGTCAGCCAACTGCCGATGATGACGGAAGCCGTTCCGCAAGCGCGTGCGACGGCCATGGCTTTGAACCTGATCGGCTTTTCCGTTGGACGCGCCCTCGGCGATCTATTATCCACCTTTATTTATCAACGCTTCGGCTTCCTGACCGTTACATTGGTCGCGGCGATGTTCAATATTTTTGCGGTGCTGGCGCTGGCTGAGATGCAAAAGAAGATTGTTATCCTGCCGCACATCCTCTCGTGGTTCGCGCATTTTGCTCCGCACGAAAATTGAAACCGCGTATAATCGGGGAAACTTCATTCAAGAAAGATTTGACAATGACACAGACCAACTACACGCGTGGCAAAGGCTTGCTCGAACCGACTCTCGCTCACCTTAGGACGCAACGCGGAAACCGCCTCATTCCTTCGGACCTTCGAGCGGGCCGCATCCTCGACATCGGCTGCGGATCGTTCCCTTATTTTCTATCGCATACTTCGTTCGAGGAAAAATTTGCGGTGGATCAATTGCCGATGCCGAAAGAGACTGCGGCTCGAAACCGCATTGAGTTCTTCACGCTCGATTTGAATAAAGAACCCAAGCTTCCCTTTGACGATAATTTTTTCAGTGTGGTGACTCTTCTTGCAGTGGTTGAGCATTTAAATCCGGATAGCATGGCAATTCTATTCAGAGAAAGTCATCGCGTCCTGAAGCCTGGCGGACAAGTTATCATGACCACGCCCGCCGCCTGGTCGGACGGACTGCTTAAATTCATGGCGCGTATCAACCTTGTCAGCGCGGAGGAGATTCACGAACATGCCTTTGCTTATACTCTTCCGCTCATTGGCTGGCACTTCGGACAGGCGGGCTTTGAAATGAAAAAAGTAAGGTTCGGTTATTTTGAGTTTATGCTGAATATGTGGGCAACGGCGACAAAATAATCAACTTTGCTTAATTTCAGCGCCAAAATATATTCTTCGATCCCTCTGTTTCTCCATCAGTTTTCTTGCATGCTGACTTCAATGATTATCAAAGGGCAACCAAGTAAGAATAACGAATCCCCCAAAAACATTGACGCAAACTTTGAATTTGGTATAATTCGCCTGCTTAATTGCCGAAGGCGCAGACGCTCTTCCTGCCGACGTAGCTCAATCGGCAGAGCACCCGCCTTGTAAGCGGGCGGTTATGGGTTCGATTCCCATCGTCGGCTCTGCAAGCTGGTCGCAGGATCTTTGAGTCGGTCAGTCTTTACTTTAAGTTGAGTCTAAGCGATGCAGGTCTTTGATAATGGAATACCTCGGGCGGTTACCCAAGTGGCCAAAGGGGACTGACTGTAAATCAGTTGTCGAATGACTTCGGAGGTTCGAATCCTTCACCGCCCACAAGCCGGTCGATCCGGTGACAGCAAATCCAGCCCTCATAGCTCAGCTGGTAGAGCANNAAATGGCGAAGGCGAAATTTGATAGGACGAAGCCGCATCTGAACGTGGGGACGATGGGGCACATCGATCACGGGAAGACGACGCTGACGGCGGCGATCACGAAATACAGCCAGTTTCTGGGGAAGGCGCAGTTCCGGGCATACGATTCGATAGACAATGCGCCGGAGGAGAAAGCGCGCGGGATCACGATCAACATAGCGCATGTGGAATATGAGACGGACAAGCGGCACTATGCCCATGTGGACATGCCTGGGCATCGTGATTACATCAAGAACATGATCACGGGAGCGGCGCAGGTGGACGGAGCGATTCTGGTGGTGGCGGCGCCGGACGGGCCGATGCCACAGACGCGGGAACATGTGCTGCTGGCGCGTCAAGTGGAAGTGCCGAGCATCGTGGTATATCTGAACAAAGTGGATCAGATGGATGATCCGGAACTGCTGGAACTGGTGGAGTTGGAACTGCGCGAGTTATTGACCAGTTATGGATTTCCTGGAGACACGACGCCGATCGTGCGAGGGAGTGCGTTGAAGGCGTTGGAGAGCACGTCGACGGATCCGAATGCGCCGGAATATGCGAGCATCAAGGAACTGTTGCGGGTGATTGACGAATACATTCCGGAGCCGAAGCGCGAATTGGACAAGCCGTTCATGATGTCGGTGGAGGATGTGTTTTCGATCAAGGGGCGCGGGACGGTGGTGACGGGGCGCGTGGATCGCGGGCGGGTGAAGGTGGGGGAGCCGGTGGAGATCATCGGATTGCACGAGAAGAATACGAGCAGTGTAGTGACCGGTGTGGAGATGTTCCACAAATCGCTGGATGAGGGCATGGCGGGGGACAACCTGGGGTTGTTGTTGAGAGGCATCGAGCGCGAGGATGTGGAGCGTGGTCAGGTGATTGCGAAGCCGGGGAGCATCACGCCGCACAAGAAGTTTTTGGCGCAGGTGTATGTGCTGAAGAAAGAGGAGGGGGGGAGGCACAAGGCGTTCTTCACGGGCTATCGGCCNNGAGATGGTGATGCCGGGGGATGATGTGAACCTGAGTGTGGAGTTGATTGTGCCGGTGGCGTTGGAGCAAGGTTCGAAGTTTGCCATTCGCGAAGGCGGCTTGACCGTCGGCGCTGGCGTCGTTACCAAAATTCTGGAATA
>PLNY01000104.1 GCA_003141915.1 Anaerolineae bacterium
CCAAGCCGCATCAATTATTCGCCGCCATATCGAATTGCGGATTCCCCGAGCCCAACCATAATGCGACTGCGCTGACGATCTGCGAAAATTTTGCGCGGCTAACTAATTTCAATTGGGTAGGTTCTTTAGCCTTGGGTGCAGGCGAGGGCATGGTTCATGGAATGCCATTGAACGAATTGGATGGACGCGTCATTCCATTGAAGAAAGCCCTCGATCTCTCGGCAGAATCGCTTGCTCAAGGCATGGCTATTCCATCAGAGGCGAAGGCGTTACTGGCAAAACCATTTGTCCCGGGCTGGTTATATCGCGCAATGGGAGTGTATGGCTGGAGTCAGCAAGCCAAGCAATACCACGCAGAAAAAATATCGAAACGGCAACCTTATAAAGTGGCTAAGATTGGAGAATAGGATATCATGCCTGAACTACACGTAATTTTTGGAACCGGTCCGCTGGGAAAGTGGACGGCGCGCGAATTGATCAAGATGGGCAAGCGGGTGCGTCTGATCAGTCGTTCAGGCAAAACGGATCGTTTGCCCGAGGGCGCAGAGATTGTTGCAGACGATGCATACGATGTGAATAAAAACATCGAGTTGACCCAAGGCGCGGCGGCTATTTATCAATGCGCGCAACCAGGATATCTTGAATGGGCTGAGAAGTTTCCTCGATTCCAATCTGCGATCATGCAAGCAGCTGTTGCGAACCAATCAAAATTCATCGTGGCAGATAATTTATATATGTATGGTGATACGCACGGAGGACCCATCCGTGAAGAAATGCCTTATCAGGCACATACGAAGAAAGGCAAAGTCCGCGGCGAGATGGCGAATGCGGTGATGGAAGCGCATCGTGCCGGAAAAGTCCAGGCTGCCATTGCGCGCGGATCACATTTTTTCGGTCCTGATGATCATAACATGACGGATTTAGCCATTCGCCCTGCCGTCGAAGACAAAGCAGTGAAACTTCTTGGACGAACCGATCAACTCCACACTTTTTCGTACGCGCCTGATTTCGGAAAACTGCTGGCAACCCTCGGCACGTGCGAAGATGCGTTGGGACAAATCTGGTTTACGCCCAGCCCGGCGCCCGTCACACAAAATGAATTTGTCAGGATCATGGAAGCGGAACTTGGCAGGCCGGTCAAGGTTTTGGCTGCGGGAACCGCGTTGATGAGCTTTNNTATGCATGAAACCGTCGAGATGATGTATGAATGGACTCAGCCATTCATCATGGATTCAAGTAAAGCCGAAAAAGCCTTCGGATGGAAAGGCACATCACTGCAACAAGCCATCCATGAAACTATTTCGTGGCTAAAAGAAGATATCAAGGAACAGTAAACACTTTTATTGGAGAAAAAGAATGGCAAAAATATTTAACGGTCGTTATACAGCAAAAACGGATCAACCCTTTGTAGTGTTTCTTATTGGCATGCGCATCAATCAGTGGTGGCGATTCGACAAGTGGATTCCCGTCGCGTCCGCCATGACGCCGATGCTGACCACACTCTTCACTCATCCAGAAAAAGGATTCTTGCACGGCGAATTCTTCTGGAACTTGAGTGGACCCGTCCTGATTCAATACTGGCGTTCCTTCGAGGACCTGGAGCGTTTTGCACGGCAACCCTCCGAGCCGCATCTCGAGCCGTGGAAGAAATTCAACCAGGCAGTAGGTGCAAATGGCACGGTCGGTATCTGGCATGAAACGTATATCGTCAACCCGAATCAATTTGAATGTGTCTATGGCAACATGCCGTCCTTCGGACTCGGCGCGGCCATGGAACATGTCGAAACAACCGGGACGCGAGAGACCGCAAGACTGCGTTTGAGCGCAAATAAAACTTTATCTATTTAATCAATGACATTTTACCCTTCTCAATAAAATCCAAATTGAGTATCATTCCGTCATCGGCGCCAGAATTTCAAAGTCGTATTCCCCTGAATGATTCAATTGACTTTACGACAGGCGGCCTCATCCAAAACTTGAGGACATCATGTCGCATACCAACGCTCAAAAGGAAAAACGTTCTGCCGCGTTAAGTTCGGTTCTTTTCGCCATCGGTTTGACGGCGTTCAAGATCATCGTCGGCCTGCTGACCAATTCACTCGGCATCCTGGCCGAAGCCGCACACTCCGCTCTCGATCTGGTTGCGGCGCTGATGACGCTTTTCGCCGTCCGCATGTCAGATAAACCCGCCGACAAAGAACACAACTTCGGTCACGGCAAGATCGAAAATCTTTCAGCCCTGTTCGAGACCATTTTACTTCTCGCCACGTCGGCCTGGATCATTCATGAAGCCATTGATCGCCTGTTCTTCACCAAAGCCGAAGTGGAAGTTTCTGTCTGGTCGTTCATCGTGATGGGAACTTCGATCGCGATTGATGCCACGCGCTCGCGTATTTTATCTCGTGCCGCGAAGAAATATAACTCGCAGGCGCTCGAAGCGGATGCGCTTCATTTCTCGACTGACATCTGGTCCTCGAGTGTGGTCATCCTCGGCCTCATCGGCGTGACACTGGCCCGCTCGATACCGGGACTCCACTGGATGTCCGAGGCGGACGCGGTGGCGGCGATGGCCGTGGCGTTGATCGTCATCTTCATCAGCGGCGAATTGGGCTGGCGCACCATCAATGCTTTGCTCGACGCCGCGCCCAAAGGCATGGCTGAAAAGATCAGGGCCAATGTTGGAAAGATGAAAGGCATTCACGATTGCCACGCGGTACGCATTCGGCCGTCCGGGGCAATCTGGTTTGTGGATTTGCATGTGACGATGGATGGAGACGCTACGCTCAACGAGGTCCACGAGATGACCGAGAAGGTTGAAAAAAGAGTGCATAGACTATTGCCGCGATCCGATGTGACCGTGCACGTCGAGCCGCCGGAGATGGCTGAAACGTAAAAGACGAAATAGACTTCCGAAACTTTGTTCCTGTGCAAAGATATCCTGCTTGTATTCTTAATATTCATTAATGGGGAGTGATGAAGCATTTTGATATAATAAAGGCGCTGTGAAAAAATATTTTCTTATGGCATTGATTATTATTTTCGCTTGTCCGATCATTAACGAATTCGCAACCATCAATATTCCGACAGCGATACCAGGGGTGGTCAACACGATCATTGTGCAGACTCAAACGGCCGCGGCTGCTTCCACTCAAACGGCCATGCTCGTTTCTCCCACGCCGATTCCCTCAATTACATATTTTCCAAGCCAGCCTCCATCTATAACTCCCTCCGATACTCCAACTTTTGTTTTTCTCCTGCCAACGTCAACGATGGTAGAAGTGGAAGATACCCAGGCCCCGCTTGATACGGCAACCAATACTTCATTGCCAACATACACTTCACTGCCGACATACACTGCACTGCCAACGTACACTTCAGGTCCGATACCGACTTCACTGCCAACATATACTTCAGGTCCGACACCGACTCCACGTCCAACATACACTTCAGGTCCGACACCGACTCCACCGCCAACATATACTGCACTGCCAACGCACACTTCAGGTCCGACACCGACTCCATTTCCAGCACGTACTCCATTGCCAACACGCACCCCGCGTCCAACGCCCACTCCACTTCCAGCGCCCACTCCTACGTAAACCGGAATCGGATGTGACCGTACGCGTTGAGCCGCTGGAGATGGCGGAGAATTAATGATCGTGTGTCATTGCGAGGAGCCGCCGGTTGTCGAGTAGCGAAGCGTAACGCCCTGCGCCCTTTCAGGGTCGAGACCAAGCGGCGACGCGGCAATCCCACAAGGGGATGATATCTCAACTAACCGCCAAACAGGAGATTGCCACACTGATAGAACACAGTGCTTCGTCGGTCTTACTCTTCGAGTACGATGTCGACCTCTTCGCAATGACATATGATATTTCAATCAACAGCCTTCAACACCTTTAATGCTCGCAACGTGACCCATTTGTTGGGTCGCTTCTTTTCACCGAAATCTGCCCACGTCTTGCCGGTGTAATCGAATTCCATCAGCCATTGACCCTGCTCATTCTGTTTTTCTCGGATGAAATCGAGCGTGTTCGTTAAACGTTTGTCCTTGCCATAACCCAAACTGACCATCGCTTCGGCAAGCTGAAGTAAATCGGTGATGTAGAAAACAGGGAAGCCAAACTTCCACCAATTGCGGCCTGGTTTATTGTTATTTCTTGCAGGATATTCTGCTGTAGCGCGATCAATGTTAAAGAAAAAATCTACACCTTGTTTGATGGCTTTCTTGATCAATGGCGTTCGTT
This sequence comes from Anaerolineae bacterium, assembly GCA_003141915.1. Taxonomy (GTDB): domain Bacteria; phylum Chloroflexota; class Anaerolineae; order Anaerolineales; family Villigracilaceae; genus Fen-1038. The sequence goes on from PLNY01000104.1 coordinate 4,248, forward strand.
GCTTCACCGGACCTTGCTCAACGCCAACATCACTTTGATTCCGCCCCACGCACAGGGCAGTTTGCCATTCCAATTGCAAGCGAAGTTGGGCCCGCACTTATATGAATAACTGACAGGGGTAAATTGTTTTTGCAGGCCTGTTTCAGGGCGGACTTTCATCTCGAACTTCAGGCAAGAAATCCCTTTTATGGCTGTAGGTTTGAATATTGCATTTGCAATACTGTAGGTTTATTCTGACTCATCTGTAAACGAATACTATTGACACTTCCCGCAAAACTGATATGATAATTTGGTTGTGTTTTCTTGAATATATCTGGATTGAATGCTTTTCTCCTGTGAGAAAATCTTCAAAGGCAGGGCATTCCATGTCGATATTCCCATTTTAGGATTTCTCGTTAGCTTTCATCTCTGCCGCGCGAAGAATTGCCGCACTCACTGTATACGAAGGTAATGATAAATCGTTCAGATCATAATTCAAGGAAGGATGCTGACGGAAAAATACATTCCTCAACCCAATTGTTTTCCAACAAAAGAACGCCTGAATAATTTACTCGGACACATACAAAATAAATTAAAGGATTGAAAATGAAAAAGATTCTTGTGATCGCCATCCTGATGATCGTCGTCCTATCCGCCTGCGGAATCTCCGCACCAGCCCCGGTGGTCGCCCTGGCAACTACGGCTCCGACCACGGTGCCGGCTGTGCCTGCCTCGCCCACTGCAGTGCCCGCCACCCCAACCATAGCACCGACTGTGGCCGCATCGCCCACCGAAGTACCCGCAACCCCAACCTCGGCGCCTGCCGGATCCGTGCCTGCCATTACTGCCGCGCAACAGTGGTTTGGATATGACCGGCAAGCCCAAAGCGGCCGCAGCTTAACGGTTCAGTTATTTATTAAGACGGTAACGGATACTTCGTTTACAGGGACGATGTGGTGGCATTATTACGGGCAAACGTCCACTGAAACAAAAGTTAACGGAGATATCATCACAAATATTACCTCTGCCACAGAACAAAGCAGGTGGGCCTTTAATAAAGATTTCAATAGCGATCAAAGCGGAACGTGGCTCAGATGGACAGAGACTGATTTCCTGGTCGGTTCGGGTTACCACGCCATTGGGGGTTGGTATTACGCCCATCTTCGGAGCGACGGTCACCTGGTGGGGGTGTATTTCGAGAATGCCACAAATCCAAACCCTGAATCCGATTCTTATGACCTCACTTTGGTCACATCGTCGGTTGCTTCACCCACTCCTTAACCCTGGCTTTGAAGAACAACCCAAGCATCCGAATCCTTCGAGGATTCGGATGCTTCATGATTCGCCTCCTGCCAACAAATTCCTCCCCTTGAAATAATCTGAAACCGCCAGATCGAACGGACGCTTCCCTTTTTGTGCGGCCTCCTCCGTATACACGGCGCGCACCTTTTCATCCGCCAGTGCCGCCTGCGCATACGCCACCGCCCGCCTGAACCGCTGGCGATGCTCCACCTGCGCCGCGCTCCATGTCACCTTCGACATGTCCGGCGGTTTCGAGATGGTCTGCTCGCCATATCGAACCCGGTAGACAAACCCTGCCAATTGTCCTCGCACTTGTTGTAGAGCGGGGTTGAGCTTCACTTTCGCCATGATCCCTCCGTACTTCTGCTTATAATCCTGTAGTAGTCCTGTACTAATTCTGTAGTCTGCGTTCGATTATAGTCCAAATAACCAATAAGAAAACCCCTGAGAAGCTATCTCAGGGGCTTGTATTTGGCCGGACATGGCTCTTCGGGAGACTGACTTTCGGTTTATACCTGCAATCCTTCCCGCTCCGCCAGCTTCTCATCCATCTCTTTTTGGATTCGCTCGTATTTCCTCCCAGCTATGCCCTGTTCATTACATCCGCAACAACGTTGTTACAGCAATATCTTCATCTATTTCTTCCCAGTGCATACCGATTCCATGCGCAATCAATCGCCATTTATTGCGTTGCTCCGAGGTCGCGTTCCGCAGGCGCGGAAACCATTCCAGTGGAACTGACACTTCACGCCCATCGGATAAACTGACTGACATCGCATCCTCAGTAAAGCGAACACTCACTGCAAGCACAGATGTTGGGCTATGTGTTTTTAGGCTGTTCATACCATTTCTCCAGGAAGAACTCAACATTTTCTTCCACTAATTCACGAATCTGTCGAAGCTCCTTTGAGTTATATCCAACCGTCCAATCCAACTCGATGGGAGAGAGCCAAAACTTGGCTGCATTTTCAGCGCTTTCCACGTGAATATGCGGTGGCTCGTTATTTTCTTTGCTAAAAAAGTAAAAACGATAACGGCCAATGATTTTGACAGTTGGCATACCTTGATTATACTCCGCTCATTCCTGCAATCCTTCCTACTCTGCTGTGAATTGTCATTGCGAGCCCTGAAGGGGCGTGGCAATCCCGCAAGGGGATCATATCTCAACTAACCACCAATCAGGAGATTGCCACACTGATAGA
>PLNY01000174.1 GCA_003141915.1 Anaerolineae bacterium
CTTGCGCTTCTCCGCTTCCGACTCCTGCCCCATGCTGGCCCAGATGTCGGTGTAGATCACATCCGCGCCTGAGGCCGCCTCATCGGGGTCGTTGGTGACGGTGCAAGTGCCTCCCGTTTCCGCGCCGCGCTTGCGGGCCCATTCGACAGACTTCGCGTCGAGTTCGTATCCCGGAGGCGTAGCCACCCAAACATGCGCTCCCAGCTGAGCTCCGGCAAAGGCGAGGGAGCGCGCGACGTTGTTGCCGTCGCCGATGAATACAACCTTCAACTTCGCCATATGGCCTTTGGCCTCCCAGATGGTGAGGTAATCGGCCATGGCCTGGCAGGGATGACTGTAGTCGGTAAGGCCATTGATGATAGGAATGCTGGCATATTGGGCCATCTGCTCGACGATTTCATGGGAAAAGGTGCGAATCATGATGCCCTGCACCATGCGTTCCAGGTTCTTGGCGACGTCGTACACCGACTCGCGTTTGCCCAGATTGATCTCGGCGGGTGAGAGGTAGAGGGAGAAGCCACCCAGTTGCTGGATGCCGACATCGAAAGTTACCCGGGTGCGTAAGGAAGGTTTCTCGAAGATCATGGCCAGCGTCTGCCGCCGGAGCGTCCCGCTGTAGGCGGCCGGGTGAGCCTTGATTTGACGGCCTAGCGTGAGCAGATACTGGATGTCCGAGGGAGAAAAATCCCGAATCGAGAGAAAGTCTTTGTGGTTGCTATTGCCATTCATTTTCCGGCTCCTGTCGGGACTGGCGCGTGCTCGTGCGTAAACTTGGCGAGCGTTTCGGCCAGGCCGGGCTTGGTGAGTTCTTCAACTTCATAAGTTACGCGCAGATTGGGTTTGTCGAGTTTGATCACCCGCGCAAGGTCGATGGGAGTAGCAACCAAGACGAGATCGCACGGTGTGCGACGGATGGTTTCCTCCAGTTCGTGTCTCTGGATCGCGCTATAGCCCATGGCGGGTAAGAGGTTCGTCAGGTGCCGATAACGCTCGTAGGTGCCGCGGATCGATCCCATGGCATAAGGCCGCGGATCCACCAATTCCGCCGCCCCACATTGCCGCGCCGCGACCACCCCGGCGCCGTAGGCCATTTCTCCGTGAGTGAGTGTGGGACCGTCCTCCACCACCAGCACGCGCTTCCCCTTCACCAGTTGCGGATCGGGAACGGAAACTCGGCAGGCCATCTCAAAAACAGCCGCCTTGGGGTTGTTGAGCCTAATGTTTTGGCGGACCGTCTCAATGTTATGCTGCTCGGCGGTATCCACCTTATTGATCACGATCACATCCGCGCGCCGAAGATTGACTTCACCGGGGAAGTACGACAGTTCGTGCCCGGGACGATGCGGATCTACGACCACGATTTCCAGATCGGAGACGTAGAAAGGAGTGTCGTTGTTGCCGCCGTCCCACAAAACGATGTCCACTTCTTTTTCAGCGGCGCGCAAAATCTTTTCGTAATCCACTCCAGCGTAAACGATCACGCCGTTATCAATGTGCGGTTCGTATTCCTCGCGCTCCTCGATGGTGCATTCGTGCTCATCGAGATCATCGTAATCCGCAAAGCGCTGCACTTCCTGACGCACCAAATTTCCATACGGCATTGGATGACGGATCGCCGCGACTTTGTATCCCATCTCGCGCAAGATCAAAGATACCCGCCTCGTCGTCTGACTTTTGCCGGATCCCGTCCGAACCGCGCAGACCGACACAACCGGCTTGGTGGACTTAACCTGCGTGTATTTCGTGCCCATCAAACGGAAGTCCGGGCCGAGAGAATTGACCAGCGCGGCTTTGTGCATGACGTATTCATCGGTCACATCCGAGTAAGCAAAGACAACTTGATCCACGCCATGCTTCTTGATCAGCTCAGATAGTTCCTCTTCGGCTCGGATCGGGATTCCCTTTGGGTAAAGGTCGCCCGCCAATTCTTTAGGATAGAGGCGTCCTTCGATATCAGGAATTTGAGTCGCAGTGAACGCCACGACTTCATAATCCTTGTTGCCTCGGAAGAACGTGTTGAAGTTGTGAAAGTCGCGTCCCGCCGCGCCCATGATGATGGTTTTGATTGGCATACTTCCTCCATTTTGCCGTTCTGAGGACACTGTCCGATGCGGCCCGGCTTTGGTTTTGAGTCGCTCCGTTTTACCCAGTGCGGCATAAAGGTTTTCCAAATCTAAAATAAAACAGGCTAAACGTAAAGGGTAGCTTCAGTCTGTTCTTTACATTACTTCCGGCGCTTGGATATCCAATAAGCGCAGGGCGTTGGCGATGGTTTGCTTCGCGGCCGCGACCAGCCGCAAGCGGGCTTCACGAACATTCTTATCTTCTGTTTGGATCACCGGCACGGCATGATAAAACGAATGGAACGCGTTCGCCAAATCATACGTGTAATTCGCCATGATCAACGGACGATATTCATCTGCTGCCTGTTGAACTTTGTCAGGGAAACGCGAGATCAATTCGATCAATTCGATTTCGTGCGGATCAAGTTCATAATCGAATTGACTTTCTTTGGGCAAACCGTCTGATTTTTTCAAGATGCTGTTGGCACGGACATAAGCATTTTGAATATAAGGTCCGGTATGCCCATCGAAGTTCAGCGCTTCGTTGATGTCGAAGATAATATCTTTGTTGTTATCCACCGACAGCATGGAATATGCCAATGCACCCAACCCGATTTGTTCCGCAACATGTCTTCGTTCTTCTTCCGATATATCCGGACTCTTCTCCGACTCAACGGCCAGCACGCGCTTGATAGCTTCATCCATCACATCCTTGAACAGCACTACGCGTCCGCGCCGCGCTGACATCGCTCCTTCGGGCAGGCTCACGAATCCATAGCCCAAGTGATAACACTTCTCCGCTTGCTTGAAGCCCCACAATTTCAAAATTGCGAATGCCTGTTGCAAGTGCATGGATTGACGCACATCCACAACATAGATCGAGCGGTCCACGTGATATTGCTCGAACTTCACTTTCGCCAGCGCCAAATCTTTGGTGAGATAAAGGGTCGTTCCGTCCGAGCGCATAATAATATTGGTGCGATATTTTTCCTTGGTGAGACCCAGCTTCTCGTCAATCTTGACGATCACCGCGCCGCCTTGCGGGCGTTCATCGTCAGCGATTCCTTTCGCAATCAATTCCCCGACAATTTCTTTGGCTGGTACATCCACATCTGATTCAAAAAACCAAACATCCATCTTCACGTCGAGGATGCGAAGGATGTCGCGCAATTCTTCCAAACTCCACTCGCGCGTCTTCAGCCACAACTCGCGCACGTACGGATCATTTATATCCCACTTGCGATACATCTCGTGGCGCTCAACATCGTAGGCTTCGCGCTTTGCTTTTTCTTCAGGCGTCTCATTCTCTTTGGGCTCGAGCATCGCCGTTGCTTCGGCGTAAATCTTTAATAACCATTGTCCGCGCTCGTGAATGCCTTGCGGTTCCTGTCCTTTATAAAATCTATCATAAGCCCATAAGATCGTAATCACGCCCAAACCAATATCGCCAGGATAGGATGCGCGGATCGTATCGAAGCCTGCAAACTCAACGATGCGTGCCAGCGCTTCGCCGAGGATCGTGTTTCGGTGGTGGCCGATATGGAATGAATGATGCGTGTTGGGCTGCGCATACTCAACCATGATCCGCTCACTCTTTGGCGCGCCCCGCCCAAAGTCCGCGTTAGAGGCGAGCACTTCATCCACGACACGGCGCGCATACTCGGAGGTCGAAAAATAAAGATTGAGATAACCTTTGATCGCATCGACGCGGCTGATGCCTTGCACGCTTCCAATCGCGGCCTTTGCCTGCTCGGCGATTTCCTGAGCGCGGGCTGGCACCTGAATCTTTTTCCCGGCGCGCGCTTCGAGCGCGGCCGTGGCAAAAAAGGATGTGGAGGTTCCCCATTCGCCGCTGAATGGAATCGGCGACCACTTAAGCTCTGCAATCGGAATATCGTTCTTTAGGCAGAATTCGCGTATCTTGGATTCAATGATTTGTTGTTCATCTTCAAACATAGTGGGATTATATCAAAGCCGACCCCCTCTGCCTTCGGCACCTCCCCCAAATTCAAAGAATTTGGGGGAGGCTGGGAGGGGGCTAGAACTTCCAGCACGCGCGCGGTGTGGATGGAATCGTTTGGAAGAATACGTCGCCGCGTGATTCCGTTCGATCCGTCGGCGCCGACCACGATTTGGGCGGCGAATGTTTCGGCATCGGTCTCGACGATAACAAAATCATTACGCGATACGACATTCTTTACGGTCACGCCTTCCCTAATCTCTATTCCCTTATCCCTTGCTTTCATCGCCAGCCACGCGTCGAACTCGTTGCGGCGGATGATTCGCAGAGCATGTGTATTCGGCGGTGAAATCGTCAGGCCCTTGCCCGCGAAATCCAAATGCGCGGCGGACGCGTCCACGTGCGGCACCTCGCTCACGTCGAGTCCGAGGCGCTGAAGAATCGCCTCGGCGTCGGCGGTCAACCCGCCCGCGCAAAGCTTGGGACGCGGATGATGCGCTTTTTCGAGAATCAGGATTCGGTCCGTAAGATGCGGAGCGATCTGCGCAAGGCGCAGGGCAGTCGAAAGCCCCGATGGACCTGCGCCCAGTATGAGAATGCTTTTTTGCCGGTTTGCGTTCGGTAATCCTGTAGTCATCCTGTAGTTATCCTGTACTTATCCTATAGTATGCAAAGCAAGTGCGTCCCTGCTGGCGCCGCTAATTTAACCATAGAACGATGCAAACGATCCCGCAATTTCTGACAATTTTATCAGCCGGAATTTACGAAGTTTTTACACGCGGGAAAATAGGAGTTCACATCCTTTCTTTATACTGCGGGATGTAACCATAAATCAAACAGGAGTAGAAAATGAAAGCGTTCAATTTTGTATCCAAGATTTCCAAAAAAGGGTTGTTGATTGCAACCGGCTTGCTGGTTGTTTTCGGATCGGTCTTTGCTATTCCAACCACTGCGGTCTTTGCGGCGTCTACGACGCCTGCCTCGTATGCGGCCCTGACCAAGGCCTATCAGAATGACCAGAATTGGTTCAAGGCTCAGCATGTCAATGTGGGACGCGCCGATACTGTGGTCACCCAGGTTCAAGCGTTGATCACTGCCGCAAAGTCGGATGGAATCCCCACCAGCGGACTCGAGGCGGCGCTGGATGTGTTCCAGGCACAACTCCGGACTGCCAAGGCTTCCCACGCCACTGCCAATGCCGTTCTGACCGCCCACAAGGGTTTTGATAACAATGGAAACGTGACCAATCCCGTTCCCGCCGCTCAGACCGTGAAAGATGCGACCCAATCTTTGACCGACGCCCATAATGTGCTGGTTCAATCATCGAGTGATTTGCTGACAGCCTTGACTCTATGGAGCGCTCACAACCACATCACATCTTCTTCGCCGGTATATTCAGCCTACCATCAAGCTTATCAAGCCACGCTTGCCCTTCATAACGATGTGACCGGCGAACACTAATTCCTGGCATGTTGACCATGAAGCCCGGCGATTTCGCCGGGTTTCAGTTTTCCTTAAGCATTGAAATGTAATTCGTCTTGAGCGAAATCCTTGAAAAGAAAAATTGGCTTGATGGGTTTTCCATCAAGCCAATCTGGTTATGCAGGCATGCTGACTTTCGGCAGATCGGCCATTGCGGCTTTAACCGCCTCAACCGGATATTCGGCGTCTTCCAGTTTTCCGTTCAGGAACGCTTCGTATGCGCTCAAGTCAAAGTGACCGTGACCCGACAGGTTGAACAGGATCACGCGCTTCTCGCCTTTCTTTTTTGCATCCAAGGCTTCATCCATCGCGGCGCGGATGGCGTGCGCGGATTCAGGCGCGGGAATGATTCCTTCCGTGCGAGCAAACTGAACGGCGGCTTCGAACGTGGGCTTCTGTTTGACGGCGATTGCTTCGATCAAGCCCGCATCACAAAATGCGCTGAGGCTGGGCGCCATGCCGTGGTAACGCAATCCGCCGGCGTGAATGGATGGCGGGATGAAGCCATGACCCAGCGTATACATCTTGACGACCGGCGCCATCTTGGCGGTATCGCCGTAATCGAAGGCGTACACGCCTTTGGTGATGGAAGGTGTGGCGCTTGGTTCGACGGCGACGAGGCGGGCGCGCCTGCCATTCTTCAAGTTCTCGCGCAGGAACGGATAAGCGAGGCCGGAGAAATTCGATCCGCCGCCCACGCAGCCGATCACGACATCCGGATATTCGTTCGCCAAATCCATTTGCTTCAACGCTTCTTCGCCGATCACGGTTTGATGCATCAACACATGATTTAACACTGAGCCGAGGCTGTATTTCTTTTTGCCGCCTGATGTCGCCGCAACTTCGACGGCCTCCGAGATGGCGATACCGAGCGAGCCCGGGCTGTTCGGATCCGCTTTCAAAACTGCACGGCCATTGTTGGTTCGGTCCGTGGGGCTGGCAAAGACTTGCGCACCATATGTCTCCATCATCACGCGGCGATACGGCTTTTGCTGATACGAAACCTTGACCATGTACACTTCGAGATCAAGCCCGAAGAAATTGCAGGCCAGTGCAAGGGCGGAACCCCATTGTCCCGCGCCGGTCTCGGTGGTGAGCGCTTTTGTCCCGGCCTTCTTGTTATAGAACGCTTGCGGGATAGCCGTGTTTAGTTTATGAGTTCCAGCAGGTGAAGCGCCCTCATACTTGGAGTAGATGTGGGCGGGCGTGTCCAGCGCTTTTTCCAATCGATGCGCGCGTTGCAACGGCGTGGGGCGATACAGCTTATAAATCTCGCGCACTTCTTCCGGGATTTCGATGTATCGTTCGTGCGAGACTTCCTGCAGGATCAAGTCCATCGGGAACAGAACCGATAGAAAATCCGGCGTGACCGGTTCGAGCGTATCCGGACGAAGGACCGGCGTTGGCGCGACGGGGCTATCTGCCATCACGTTGTACCAGAATTTTGGCAGATCCGATTCATTCAATAGAAAACGGGTTTGAGTTTGGTTGGTCATTTTTTCTCCTTTGAATTAGTTAGTGATTTGATAGGTCAACTTTTTGCTCATGATCTGATGTTGTCATTGCGAGACCCCGTAGGGGTCGCGGCAATCCCGCAAGGGGATGATATCTCATCAACATGCAAATAGGAGATTGCCACTCTGATAGAACACAGTGCTTCGTCGCTTTGCTCCTCGCAATGACAGAGATGACGCAGTCAGGGTGGATGAAAGGTGAATAGAAACATCGCAACCTCACGGGACGTAGAGTGGAGCGCGTTCATTCGACTCGCGCGCCTCTCCTTGCTCGATCAACACCTGCGCGGCGGGGAGCGATGTGTCTTGAAATCCATCGCCGAACTGCTCCTGCAAATTAACGATTTCTGTTTGACCTTGTTCTTTCGAAATTTCATCTTGCGGATTCATGGTTTCTCCTTTCAATGTTAAAACAAACAGCGTTCGTCCCAAGTGATAGATTCTTGCTCTACCAAAATGGGACGAACGCTGTATGCTGCGCGGCCGTGGTGCCACCCAAGTTAGGCTGTGTTAACAAAAAATCCCGTTGTGATGCAACGGGAGAAGAAGCCAGCCTCACTTTATTGAGTCAGCTAATCAATTCGATTAAGTGACCTAGCCTTGATAACGGTGGCGTTCCGTCAGAGACTACTTGGGCTTTGCCCGTTCGTCTTGAAGCTCGGAGGTCCATTCAGCGCTGTCGTCTCGGTCAGGCTTTCACCATTTCGCCTGCTCGCTAAGGGGTAGGTGTGTTGCCTACCATAATGCCGTCGTACAACACTTACTCGTCCTCGTCACAGCTTTTGGTTTATTGGGCTGAATTATATGCGCGACGCGGCGGGTGTCAAGGCCGGTTTAACATTAGCTCATGATATGATGGGGCTGATCGGAGAAAATATGCGTAAATGGTTCGCCCCTGCAATTTTGGCTGTATTGTGTGTTGCTGTATTTACAAGCGGATGTACATTCCAGTTATCCCGCAATCCCGCATCTCTTCCGACTCCAACCATCCTGATCATTCCAACATTGCATCCCTTGCCGACTCTGGTCGCTGCATCCACTCCATCTTCCACAGCTTCCATTCCGCCAACATCGACCCCCGTTGATTTCTGTGCTGATCCTCAACCCCAAGCGCTGATCAACAACTTCAAGAGCGCTTTGCAAACATCGAATGGAGTTTTATTCGGATCGCTGGTCAGTCCGATTCACGGCATGGACGTGCGCTTATTTCGCAATGGCCTCGTTGTCAACTACGATCAACAAGAGGCTCAATTGCTCTTTGATTCAACGGACAAGATTGATTGGGGCGCGGCGCCCAGCGGATTGGAAACGAAAGGTTCATTCCATGATGTAATCGTTCCAACATTGCTGAAAGTCTTCAACAAGGATTACACATTGGATTGCGACCAGGTGCAGGTCGGCGGCGCAGCCTATAAGGCAAACTGGCCGTATACGGGAATCAATTTCTATTCCGTTTACTTCGCGGGCACTCCCAATAACAACAATCTGGATTGGCGCACATGGCTGATCGGCATGGAATATGTCAAAGGCCAACCATATCTTTATGCCATCATGCAATTCTTCTGGGAGCCGTAAACCGTATCTCCAGAGCAAAGCCAGCGGACTGGGCGTCCGCTGGCTTTTATTTTTAAGGTAAGAATTGCCTGGGCGCCACAGACTATAAAACATTGGTTATTGTAACAAGTTGCAATAAGGAGTATACTGTAAAAATGTTGTTTCAAAAACTTGCAATAAGGATTTTATATGACTTGTGGTTCTGAGTATGCTCCTGGGTTACGGGCACGCGGCTTCCGCATGACTCCACAGCGGATGGCGATCCTGCATGTGCTTCATCATTCCGGCGCGCATCTTTCGCCGACCGAAATCTATAAGAAAGCCCACCGCGACGCGCCCAGCCTGACGGAACCGACCGTCTATCGCACGCTGGAATTTTTGGAAAAGAATGGACTGGCGATTTCTTCTCAGGTGGATAATCGAAAGCTGGTTTATGAGATCGCCGGAAGAAATCATCATCATTTGAGCTGCCAATCGTGCGGAGCAAGCTTCGAGGTCCAGCCCGAAGCGCTGGATGGCATAATTCGCCGGTTGGAGAAATCGAGCGGATATCGTTTTATCAACAGTCATGTGACGTTCTTTGGCATATGTCCGAAGTGTCAAAAAAACAAGTCCAAGAAAGGAGACTGATAAGATGTTTACCGAATCGAAAAGAGTCAAGCTGCTCGTCATTTATTATGGTGCGTTGCTGCTGTGGTTAGGCACAACCGCCATGCACATCCCGGATGGTTATCTGAGTCCGGTGACCTGCATCATCATGTTCCTGGTCGCTCTCCCGTTCTGGATTATCGGCATTCGCAAGATGCGGGAGAAGTTGAATGCGCGCAGTGTGCCGTTGATCGCTTTGCTCTCGGCGTTCTCGTTCGTGATTATGATGTTCAACTTCCCGATCCCCGGCGGGACGACGGCTCACGCGATTGGCGCAACCATCGCCGCCATCATTCTCGGACCGGAGCCTGCCACGATTGTGGTTTCCATCGCGCTGCTCATCCAGGCTCTTTTCTTCGGCGATGGAGGCATTACGGCGTATGGCGCCAACTGTTTCAACATGGCGATCACCGTCCCTTATATTGCTTATGCTATTTATTGGGCCTTTTCGAAAAATCAACCCCTGACTTCCAAGCGGCGCTTGGTGGGAGCTTTTGTCGGCGGCTGGACGGGCGTGACCGTTGCGGCTTTCTTTGCCGGTGTTGAATTTGGAATCCAGCCGCTTCTATTCCATTCCGCGAACGGAACGCCGTTATATGCGCCTTATCCGCTCTCGGTTACGATTCCCGCCATGGTCATCCCTCATGCTTTGATTGCTTCGGTGGCGGAAGGGATCTTGGCGGCGTTGGTGGTGGCTTATTTGCAACGCTCGAACATTGCTGTATTGGAAGCGGCTGAAAAGCCTGCTGTTCTTGGAGAAGCGGGCGGCTTTCAGAAATTGCGCGCGCTTTGGATAGTTTTGGTAGTGCTGATCATTGCCTCTCCGCTGGGTCTGCTCGCGCCGGGTACCGCTTTCGGCGAATGGGGAAGCGATGAACTTGCCAGTCGCGGCTTGGGCTACATTCCGGCTGGATTGCAGAAGCTATCCGGTTTGTGGGGTGCTCCGTTTGCGGACTATAACCTGCCTGCACTTGGCAATGTGAATTTGGGATACATATTCTCCGCGGTAGCGGGCATCGTGATCATCGCGGTCGTGGTCTGGTTGTTTAGCATGTTGCTGACATCGGACATTCGTTNNGTCAAAGAAAAGCGAGCATTAGTTGATGATCCACAGATTTCGCAGATTCCACAGATTAAAAAAATCATTGAAGAAAAATCTGTGAGAGTCTGTGTAATCTGTGGATGAAAATTTTGTAGTTTATGCAAACGATTCAATCTACTTCAGATTCACATTCACGCCGCAGAAACATTCTGGAGCAAACCCTGCATGGGATTACCGAAGCCATCGAGCATGCAGTGTTTGCCGAACAGATCAGCGCCAATGCTGGATTTTTTCAATCCTTGGATGCGCGCGTAAAAGTCATCTCGATGCTGGCATTATTGATTGGGGTCAGTCTTTCGCGCAGCCTGCTCGTGATTGCAGCGGTTTATCTTTTGCTCTTAATTCTGGCTTGGAGCTCGGCCATCCCTGTTGATTTTTTTATTAAGCGCGTCTGGCTGGTGCTTCCATTCTTTACTGGCTTGGTCGTCATTCCCGCTTTGTTCATTACTCCGGGTCCTGTGCTCGTCCATCTGCCTCTTGGATTGGTCATCACGGCGACCGGCGTAAACACAGTTCTATTTTTGTTGTTACGAGTCAGCACGTCAGTATCATTGACGCTTCTACTGATCTTAACTACGCCTTGGAATGCGGTGCTGAGCGCCCTGAGTGTCTTGCGCCTGCCGGATGTTTTTATTTTGGTCCTCGGAATGACGTATCGTTATATTTATCTGTTACTTCACCTTGCGAATGACATGTTCCTCTCGCGCAAGAGCCGGGTGGTTGGGTATTTGAGCACCTCGGATAATCAACATGTGCTGGCTGCCGTCAGTGCGACGTTATTGGGCAAATCACTGGACATGAGCAGTGAGGTCTATCTTGCGATGGTCTCGCGCGGCTTCCGCGGTTCAATCATTACCCTGAAGCCGTTTAAAATGCGAGCCAAAGATTGGTGGTGGCTCTCGGCGTTCCTGGCAATCGCCGTCGTCGTCATCATTATGGGAAGATAAAGGAAAATTAAATTGGATGCCACAATCGTTTTTGAAGTTTGCAATGTGTCTTTCGCGTACGAAGGAAACCAAACTGCACTGGAGCACGTCAGCCTTGAAGTCCAAGCCGGTGAATCACTTGTTATTCTCGGTGCGAATGGAAGCGGCAAAAGCAGTTTGTTGAAGTTGCTGGATGGTCTCTATTTTCCTTCAAGCGGAACCATTTCTGTATTCGGTAAGTCGCTTACCGAAGAAGCCTTGCTCAACGATGAATTCAACTTTGCATTTCGCCGCCGTGTCGGATTGGTCTTTCAGGATTCAGATGTTCAACTGTTCTCTCCCTCGGTGCTGGATGAAGTTGCCTTTGCGCCTCTTCAGCTTGGACTGGCGCGGGAGGAGGTCAACCGGCGAATCGACTCGGCGCTCGAAGCGCTTCGAATCGAAAAACTTCGAGACCGCGCACCGCATCGTCTTTCAGGCGGAGAGAAGCGTCGCGTCGCGTTGGCTTCCATATTAACTCTTCAACCGGATGTCTGGCTGATGGACGAACCAACAGCGGGTCTTGACCCGCGCAGTCAATCCTGGCTGGTTGAATTCATTTTGAATCAACAGAAACAGGGGAAAACCATTGTCACTGCCACGCATGATCTGACCATTGCAGAAGAGATTGCCAGCACCATTTGCGTCTTTTCTGAGGAGCATAAAATTGTTGCATCTGGAAAGCCGTCTGACATTCTGAACGATCATGAATTGTTGCATCGTTCTAATCTTTCGCATTATCATGCTCGTGTGATTGAATAATAAAAAAGCGCATCCGCTAGCGGATGCGCTTTTTTATTTTATAGTCCTGCGGCTTTTCTCAATGCGTCAGCCTTGTCCGTCTTTTCCCAGGGGAATTCTATATCGTCGCGGCCAAAGTGACCATAAGCTGCGGTTTTCTGATAGATTGGGCGGCGCAGATTCATGTCGCGGATGATCGCACCCGGGCGCAGATCAAAGTACTCGCTGATTAGTTGCGCGATTTTTTCATCTGCAATTTTTGCAGTGCCAAACGTTTCAACATTGACCGATAGCGGGTGCGCCACACCGATTGCGTAAGCCACTTGAACTTCGACGCGATCCGCCAGCCCTGCGGCGACAACATTCTTCGCAACATAACGCGCCGCATACGCCGCGGAGCGATCCACTTTGGTTGGGTCTTTGCCGCTGAATGCACCGCCGCCGTGTCGTCCCATGCCGCCGTACGAGTCGACGATGATCTTGCGTCCGGTCACGCCCGCATCGCCCATCGGACCGCCAATCACAAATCGTCCAGTAGGGTTGACAAAAATCTTGAGATCCTTGTCCACCATATCCTTTGGCATGGATGGATGGATCACGTTTTCAATTACTTGCTCGGTAATCTCTGCATGGGAAATATCGGGTGCGTGTTGTGTGGAAATCAAAACGGTATCAATCCGTTTGATTTTGCCTTTTGAATATTCAACGGTGACTTGACTCTTCCCATCCGGTCGAAGCCAGGGCATGGTGCCGTTCTTGCGCATCTCAGCCAGACGGCGGGTGAGTTTGTGTGCGAGATAAATCGGCATCGGCATGAGAGTCGGAGTTTCATTACAGGCGAAGCCAAACATCATGCCTTGATCGCCTGCACCGATCGTATCAATTTCTACATCATCTCCGCCTTTGGCTTCCAGCGATTTGCTGACGCCCATGTCAATATCCGGGCTTTGGCTGGCAATGGCGGAAAGAACGGCACAGGTATTTCCATCGAAACCTTTCTCGCTGCTATCATAACCAATTTCCTTGACGACCCGCCGAACAAGTTCGTCAAAGTTGACATAGGCGTGCGTGGTGATTTCACCCAGCAGGATTACGACCCCCGTTTTAGTGGCCGTCTCACAGGCAACGCGCGACATCGGGTCCTGCTCGAGGCACGCATCAAGGACGGCGTCACTGACCTGGTCGCACAGTTTATCGGGATGTCCCTCGGTTACTGATTCAGATGTAAACATCAGTTTAGGCGAGACCATAAAAGTTGTGCTCATTATTTTTTGTTGTTCCTTTCAGAAAAAGAAATTGCCCTCCGGTCTCGAAAGGGCAATTGCGCACAGGGGCACGGCTGCCCTCTCATCTTCCAGAACATGCTGCCGGAATTGGCACCGTGTAATTTAGTTGATTAGTTCTTTAGTTTGTTGGTTTTGTAGTTGCTTGCATCAACTATTCAACTAATGAACTATCTAACTAACACCGGTTGTCGAGGCATCATAGGGCCGGTCCCTCCGCCTCTCTGGATAAGAGTGCCGATAGGGGCTATTTGATTATGGCGGATAATACCACACGCGAAGAGATGAGTCAATTAAAAAAATCAACCGCCGAGTTGGTAGCGGTTGATTCATGAATTACCCGTTAGTTATCTGACGCGCAACGGAAGCCGATCTTGGGAGAGAAATCTCCGAGATAGGCTGTGCTTCCCACCTGCGCATCCGGATTGGGTCCAAGATCAGAGGCGCGTAGCGAAACGCGAATGTGCGCCGCATCGTCCTGCCACGAGCCGCCGCGTAAAACCCGGTTAAAGTAATTGGGGTGTACTCCCGGCCCGGGCGGGTTGACGTTCATGCCCTTGCTGTAATAGGTTCCATCATAATAATCATTAACCCATTGTGTCACGTTGCCGGCCATATCCAGAACACCAAACGGGCTGGCGCCTGCTGGATAGCTCCCTACTTTCGTTGTGTCGCCGGACTGACGGTCGAAATTGGCAAGCGTGTTATCTGGCGCCTGATTACCCCATGGGTAGGTGTTAACGGTACTGCCGCGTCCTGCGTACTCCCATTCTGCCTCGGTGGGCAGATGACGACCGGCCCACTTGCAGTAGGCGTCTGCCTGGCCCCAGGTCACTTCAATCACAGGGTAATCGTTGTAATTCGGATCATTGAAATAACTGGTGCGGGTCTCGGATGTCAGGGCCTGCGGGGGAGTACAAACGCCTTTGTTGACGCAGCCCAGATACATGGCATTCGTGACATCAAATTTGTCTATCCAGAAGGAAGGCATCGTGACCTTATGCACCGGCTTTTCTACGTCACTAGCGTTTGGATCCATTCCTCCCATCTGGAATGCGCCCGCCGGGATGTATACTTCCGTCATGCCGTCCGTGGAAGTACGCGTTGAGCCAGCGGCCTGATTTCCTGAAGGGGCTGCAGTGGCATTTAATGCAATAGGCGTACTGGTTGGAATTGCAGTTGAAACGGCGATAGGTGTGGGTTGTGTCCCACCGCCTAGTTGACAAGCAGTGCTGATCAACATAAGCACGGCTAGTATGGGGAATAATTTTTTCATCGTAAGCCTCCTTTGCTTCGATTGCTATTTATGAGTATACAGGAATAGTACTAAATTCCTATCCCCCAAAAGTCATATTTTGGTCAAAAAATGAGATTTTGTGTTACCAATCGAATAGCTTTGGCATATAATGCTATATGGAAAGGGAAGATTCTTATGCTATCTTCTTCATCTTTGGACATGGGAAGCGCTTTACGCGTATTTGTGGTTTGTGATCAAGATGCGACCGCTCCGATTTGGGGATATATCATTCGAGAAAAGGGCTTGGTTGCTATTTTGGAAACATCCGTTCAAAGGGCGATGGAACGCTCCATGGAGGAGATTCCGGATTTGATCGTGATTGATGTCAACGCATCTCACGCGCAACGGATGGAATTAGCCAGGAAATTTCGTGCGCTAAGCACCAGCCCGATTCTTCTTTTTTTACCGACGAATAATGAAGCGGACATTCTGGAAGCTTATCATAACGGGGTGGATGAATGTGTTGTAAAACCGATCAGCCCGGCAATCTTTTTGGCGAAGATCATGGCTTGGACGCGCCGGAGCTGGGCGGTTCCGATGAGTCCGGTGCGGGCAGGCAAGTTGAAACTGGATCCGGCTCGACGGTTCGCGATTGAACCGAATGGGAACGAGATCAAGCTGACAAATTTGGAATTTCGTCTCATGCATTTGTTGATGAGCCGCCCGGGTTATATTTTTAAAAACGAAGAGATCATGCAGACCGTTTGGGGCATGGCCGGAGATCTGGCAGTATTGAAAAATGTCATTTATCGTTTGAGAAAAAAATTGGAGCCGGAGTCCAGTAAACCATCTTATCTCATCCAAACCTGGCCGGGCGGATATAGCTTTCAAGAAACATAAAGTGTTTTACGGACTGCAAGGCGGGCTTGATGGATATGTAGGTGCAATATAAGTATTGACGGCTTTCTCTGCGTCGCAATAGTTGGGGTGGACTTTAAGCGCCTTGTTCCAATCGGCCAGCGCACCGGCTGTGTCCCCCTTGCTTAGAAGCCCATAGCCATGCCAGAGCAGAGCCTCCTCTGAGTACTCACCGGAAATCAAACTATAAGTTTTTTCTGTGATCTGAAGCAGATAATCTATTCGACCCGCATTATAGTACGCATAGAAAGGCCAGAATTGATAGCGTGTCATGCGTTGAGGCAGGCCGATGGTAAAGGCTTTATCAAAAGCCTGGGCCGCTTCGTTGTACCGCTCAAAATAAACGAGACTGCTTCCGAGGTTGAACCAAGCGAAAGCATCGTTTGGATTTGCCGTGACGGCGGCTTGGGAAATCGCCAAGGCGTTTTGCCGGTTTTGATCCGGGTCCCAGTTTGCTCCGAGGATCGATTTAATTTCCGCTTCATCCTTGGGCAGGTAAATGACCATGTATAAATAGTTAAAAGGTTTCCAATCCACCATCAATCTATCATATGGGATTTTTTGATCGGGTCCGCGCAGCGGATCTTGAGCAGTAAAGACTTTCGCGTTGTCATCATAACCGGTGATGAGTATATAATGCGCATCCCATAAATCATCGTTGGGACCGTTTGCATCTTGCGGATCAAGCTTTGACGCTTCTTCTATAATTATTGGATCATTAGCGGCCAGAAGTCCTTTGAGTAAATTGACATCGCCAGCCACACGGAATTCAGCGCGCAGCCAGCCTGCTTGATTCAAAACGAAATAACGAAGTTCATCCGGATTGACATTGCGATCCTGCGGAACCGGTTTGATGATTTTGGCAATATCATCTTGAGTCCCCTGCCAGCCGTACATGCGAAGGGCCATTGTCAGCGTGGCGGGACCGCAATTGTTGATTCCTTGCAATTCGTATTTTGGATCCGGCAATGAAACCTGTGCTGGCAAAGGCTGGGGAGTCGCGCTGGGTGTAATCGCAAGAGAAGTTGGAATGACTGGAGAAGTTGCGGTGAAAGGAATAGAGGTAAAAGTCGCAAATGGGGTGGATGGCAGGGGCGTAGGCATTTTACCAACGGGATCGATTGTATTCTGAACGTATGTACTCCAAACCATCATCCGCCATTCGAGACGGTTTTTGATGGCGGGGATTTGATAGATTGCGGCGGCGAGTCCGATCAATATCACCAAACCTGCGAAGGCAAAAAGCAATTTCTTCTTAAGCATGAAGAAAAGTGTACCAGATTTGAATAAGCGGTTTCTTAAATAAAAACGCCGCTGTTTTGCAACGGCATTTCAACGAAGATTCTGGATTAGTGGTGAAACAATATCTGAAAAACCACCGCGCCGCAGGCGGACACTGCGCAGCATAATACAAGGCAACCAATGCCGATGGTCCACCCATCCATTTTCAACCGCGCACGCGCTCGAACAATTCGCTCATCGGTCGTAAGTCCGATATCGGCACAGCCAGGTTTTTGGTGCGCGTTTGATCATATTGAAATACGCGGCTTCCTTGGTGGATCAAACCGGCGCGGCGCCGAAATTCTTCGCGCGCGATCCAGCCTGTCAGATAAATATCCATGCCATATACCCAGATGTTACTCCACGCAATGGACTCGATTAAATAAGTTTCCTTGCGCGCTGGAGAATGAATTCCGAGCCGCGCTTTTGGTTTGGATTCGACGTGGATATAGGCCAGCGAATAAAAATCTCCATCTGCCTCGATGCGTGTGCGCGGCGGAAGTTCAAGTTTGCGCGTAATAAATTCCCGACCCGAATCCTGCCCGCCGATTTCAAGCCTCAGCGTTTCATCCGATTCGGATTTCAATACCAGCGGCCCAAGCGGAATCCAGGCATGCGGACGCGTCCATGTTTTGGGCATGGTATGAATGATATAAATCGGCTGACTCGCGCCCATGGCTCTTTGTAAATCATCCGGTGAGGCGGCAACGAGTCCGGTGAGAAACGCGAAGAGATAGAGATCGTTATCCGAGTGACTGTCCGCAGAATACTGATCGAGCGGAACCAAAGCCGGGGCTTTGAGAATCAACCCCGGGTCCGTACGAAGCGAAGTGATTTGAGTCCGATGCGAAACGAGAAACGATTTGATATCGCAACGATGGCCGCCCAGCGAAACGTCATAACGGTCCGGGTCGGTAAACGGCGTCGCGCCTTTGATGTCGAATGAAATGTTTTGTTGCGTAAGATAACGTCGAAATGCCAGTTCCACTGCCACGCCCGCGACAATGCGGCGGAGACGGTCGAACGGTGAGCCGCCCATGCGATCATATGTGTGGAGCAATGAACGGCTTGCATATGCGATACCGCCTTCGGTTAGATCGGAGGTATAAGGGATGCGAAGCAAATCGGAAGCGGTAATCATAAGATGCCCGGCCAGAGTTTTCTATATCAATGATTCTTTCGTTAAGATTCGTGTTGAAATTGTTGGAGTGCGCATTTGGACTTGTTTCCAAACCAGGAAGCCAATGGTCAGCGTGTTTAAGACAGCGGCAATTTGCGTCAATAGAGGCGGGGNNGTGCTAACGAGGAAATGATTTGATAAAGGATCGGCAAAAACCATAACTCCGGCATATAGAACGCCGCGAGCAGCGAAAAAATATCCGCAGGATAAAAATAGCGATCATGCATTTTCGGTAACACAAAAGGAACAAGCGCTACCGAGACCAGGCCCATCAGGAGGATCATGCTTTGATTAAGATCGGATTTTGTCCGAGCATTGAACCAAATCCAACAACCGACGATCAGTGCGGCGATAATCAAACCGACGATGGTTCCCGGAGTGGACGGAACAGCGGACATGAAGACGTATAAATTGGGTGCGTTCATTGATAGTTCTTGGAACATGTTTGGCTGTGATGAATAAATTGTAAAAATTCCCAGCAAGGGCCGCCCCAGCAGGAAGGCAGGCAGATCAATCAATATGTATAGCAGCGGCACTATAAGAAAATATTGCCATGCAATGCGCTTCCTGAAAAACAGGATTGCAAGTAGAGGCGCGATGAAGATTGCCTGTGCTTTGATCGTGATGGCTATTCCGAATGCAATGACTCCCAGCAATGGTTTATCGGTCAAAAGATAATACAGGCATACCACCAGGAACAAAGTATATAACGCGTCCGCCTGCCCCCATAAACTGCTGTTCATCATGATGGTTGGCAGTACCCAAAAGAGAACGCTTGCCAATAAAGGTTTTAAGCCTGTCGGATATTTGAGCGCCACGATCCGATAGACCAAAACCGCATTAATGACATCTGCGATAATGGAGATAAATTTGATGGCTGCCACACTGGGCAGGTAATTCGAAGTGAGCGTTGCGAGCCATAGAAGATAAAGATAGGGCGGTGTGTAATCGGAAAAGTTCGTGCCGATGGCTTGTATGCCGTGGGTCTTGAGGAACTCATACCATGGGATATAGGCCGCATACATATCTCCAGAGATGGCTGGCAGAGCTATGCCGCGAAATATAATTCCGATGACGAAAAGCAGAACGATGCCGCTAAACCTCAAAGGAGAAGGCAATCTTTTCATGTCATCCTTTTTTATTCTTCATTTCTGAATTGCAGACAATAATGATGAAATGTATTGCTGACCCACGCGCTTCCCAACCCGAACGGCGCGAGCGGCTGATTATCCTGACACCAAATCTTTTCATCCTTGAGTGTATACACTTTGCCAAGCTCGCGCGCCAAGTCCCATGCCAGCGGATAAATCTTTCCACCTTTCTTTATATTCTTGACGATGATCGTGAGATACGCTTTCTCACGCAATAAAGGTTTTAATCCCACATAAATTGAAACCAGTTTTTCGAGAAACATTTCGTAATCGTGGATATTGCCCACATCCTTTGGATCATCGGAATAAAAGACATCCAATTCGGAAGCGGCGCGGCGCTTCTTTTGAGTTGAAGAACCTTTGGCGTGAAGCATGTCCCAATACGGCGGCGAGGTCAAAATATAATTAATGGCTGGCAGCTCAAAGTCAATGGCAAGAGCCGCATCGCCCCTGATGATTTCGGATCTTAGATTCTTGATTGAATCACCCAGTGCAGTGCGTTCGTCTTCGATGATCTGTTTCGCGATCTTAGCATACTTTGGATTCAATTCGATGCCATAGGAATTGCGTCCGGCGCGCAAAGCCGCTACCAGCGTGGACCCTGTTCCGGCCATCGGATCCAAAACCGTCTCACCCTTTTTGGTGAAGAACTCGATAAATTCCTGTGCCATCGTCTCTGGAAATTTGGCGGGATGAACGAGCACACCTTTTCGGCGCGGCGGTGGATTATGGATGAACCATGATTTTTGGAATTTGAGCCATGTCTTCGGATCGAGATTGTTGAGTTTGTTTGGCATGATCTTTTCGAGAAGAGTTTATAAAGATTAGGGGCGAGGCGTTTTTGTCGGCGGTGAATAGTTTACATCATAAACCGTTAAATCGGAAAAGGTGACCGCGACCGGCGTATCCGCGACCGAGTGAGCGAAGACGCCAATCGTCCCGCTGGGATAATTTTTGTCGTTCACGCCGAACTGATAGCGGCCATTCAGAAAGAAGCGCAAATCCGATCCGACAGCCCATACGCCCATGCGCACTTCCCCGGGCGCGCCTGTTGGAACATCGCCGCTGGGAATGGCAGACAGAAGAAGTTGATGTGAACTGGGATTGACGCGATCGAGCCGCAGTGTGCCGTTGCACATCAAAGCCAGACGATAATAAGCAATCGCCGAAGCGCGCACGAGAAGCCCATATTCATCCTGTCCTTTGCACAGACTTGGATCCGCGGTCAATTCGGCGTAGAAATCGTTAAGGACTAATTCCTTGCGCAAGCTGAAGATATAAACACCGGGCCCAACTGCTAACGTTAGATGGTTATCGTTGATGGCCGCGCTGCCTTCATCCGATGAAGCGATATTCCATAAATCAGGCGAAGAGAAATCATCGGTGAGGCTGATCGCGCCAATGCCGGGTTTTTGTTCGGGCGTTGGAATTTGAGTGACCAACGCTTGAGGCGTGGGCGTGGCCGATGGCGGGAACCAGACCAGGGTCGGCGAAGGAAGCGGCGTTTCCGTTGCGGTTGAATCGATGAGGAGAGAATCGTTTTCCGCGTTGGCACAACCGGTCAACATCAATGCGGATAAAAAGATGAGCAGGATTCGATTCATATCAAAACTCATAAGCTGTTGTACAATAAATCAGCGTTCCCATTCTAGCATACAAGGAGCTGCGATGACTCTTAAAACTGTGCTTGTGACCGGCGCTTGCGGTGAGATCGGCCAGGCGTTGGTGCAGGAATTGTCGAAGCGCGGGGATTATCGCATCGTGACGGAGGACATGATGCCTCTGCCTGAAACCATCAAGGCTTTATCGGCGGAGCATGTACAGGGGGATTTGGTTTATAAAGTCAAGACTTTTTATGATTATGACTTCGATATTATTTTTCATCTGGCGGCTTCACTTTCCTCGAAGGCCGAAGTGGCAACGGAAGAAGCGCATCGCATCAACGTCGAAGGGACGATGCATCTGCTGATGCTGGCGGCGTATCGTTCCGAGAAATATGGAAAGTCCGTCAAGTTTTTATTTCCAAGTTCCATCGCGGCGTATGGGATATCGAACCTTGACGTGAAGAAATCTGCGGGAAGCGTGAAAGAGGATGAATACAACACGCCTCACACGATGTATGGGTGCAATAAACTTTATTGTGAAAAACTCGGGATGTATTACAGCCGTTATTATGGACAGCGCCATTTGGATCCAGACCCGCCGTTCATGCTGGACTTTCGCGCGCTCCGTTTCCCGGGCCTGATCTCCGCCTTTACGCTTCCCAGCGGCGGGACGAGCGATTACGGCCCCGAGATGCTTCATGCCGCGGCGCAAGGGAAACCTTATTCATGTTTCGTGCGCGAAGATACGAAGATTTCCTTCATGGCCATGCCCGACGCGATCAAATCGCTGTTGATGCTGACCGATGCGCCGCGCCAAAACTTGAGTCATATTATTTATAACGTCGCGGCGTTTGCTTTGACGGCGGGCGAATTCCGTGACCGCGCTCTCCGGGCTTTCCCCGGCGAAAAAATCACCTTCAATCCGAATCCGAGGCGGCAGGGTATCGTCGACTCGTGGCCGGAAGACGTGGATGACTCGCTGGCTCGCAAGGATTGGGGTTGGAAACCCGATTACGATGAGGATGCGTTTTTCGATCAATATTTCCTGCCGCAAATCCGCAAGCGATATGGAATGTAAAGCTATGGAGCAGAAGATTTTGATTCTGTTATAATCTTCGACGATGAAACTCCGCCTTATAATCATTGGCAGCATCTTTATTGCTCTTCTAATATTTGCGTTGTCGCTTCCCGCACAAGCCGCGCCTGTTTCTCAAGGCGCACAGCCGCCACCGACCAACACACCGAATCCGAACGGAAATATTTATTACAAAGTTCAGCCCGGTGATACTTGTCTTCGGATCGAATATCTCTACAGCCTCAGCGATACACAACTTCGCCAGCTCAACACCAAATTGGATGCCAATTGCACCTTGAGCACTGGCGATTTGCTCCTCATGGGAATTGGTGCATCTATCAATCCCACGCCGACGCTGGGCCCATCACCCACGCCTTTGCCTCCCACAATTACGCCCACGCCGTTCAGCGGAACAACCCAGATTTGTGTTTCGCTCTTCAACGATCTCAATGGCGATGGGCTGCATGAAACCACAGAGCCGATGATTCCCGGCGGCGCGATCAGCGTGACCGAGAAAAGCGGGAAATATTCCAAAACGTTTCCCACCTTGGCCGGAACGGACCCCATTTGTTTTACGGATCTGCCTGCAGGCGACTATAACATCAGCGCGGCCATCCCGGATAATTACAATCCAACCATGGCGTTGACCTACACGTTGCAAGTCAATGCGGGAGACAGCGCGTACGTGGATTTCGGCGCGCAATCCAAAGACACAACCGTTGCCCAGCCGGAAAATAAACCCAGCACATCACCGATTTTGGGAATCTTTGGAGGTCTCCTTTTACTGGCCGGTCTTGTACTTGGATGGTACGCACTTCGCTTGCGCCGGCCTGCCAGCAAGCTTAAAGACAGCGGATTGTCGAAAAGATAAATCGAACGGGACATTCAATTGAATGTCCCGTTTATTGTTTAGCCTATCGGATGCCTCATCCTTTGCCCGCCAATGAGATGCAGGTGCATGTGAAATACGGTTTGTCCGCCATGAGAACCGGTATTGACGATGATGCGATAACCGCTTTGATGAATATTTTCCTGCGCTGCGATCTGGCGCCCGACCAAAAACATGTGACCGATCAATGGTTCATCCTCAACCTGTAATTGATTGACGGATTCGATATGTCTGTTCGGGATGATCAAGATATGGGTCGGCGCGACCGGATGAATGTCGCGGAACGCCGTCACTTGTTCATCCCGATAAACAATGGATGCCTTGACTTCATCATTAACGATTTTGCAGAATAAACAGTCGGTCATGGCATCGGCCCGTCTTTCGGCGCGCAAACGATGTTGTAGTATTGCATCTCGACCGCTTTGTTCTGTTGGGCATAGGCCGCGGCGGCACTACTGATCGCACGTACTGTGCCAAAGTGTTGATAAGCATCCGTATCCCAGTAACGAGGTAGAAGCATCAAGGGATCACCAGCAGAGCCTTCGGCAATCAAATCCGGGCGCTGCGGATCCGCCTGATCGGCTTGAGGCACCCAATTGAACATCACAGGCCCACGTGGGAAATCTGTAAAACCAATAGAATAACCGACCTGTCGGGCGACTTGAACGGCCTTAGGTGTGAATCCTCCCAGAGGCCAGATATAGGCAACCGGCGCTTTTCCAAAATATTTTTGGATGTTGTTGATCGAGCCTTGCAACTCACTAAGTATGAATTCATCTGTCGAACTTGAACTGATAGGAATGTTATGAATCACGCCATGCGCTTGATAAATAACCCATCCTTGTTGTGCAAGTGCGACATTCTGTGCAAGATATGGATCACTTCCACCGAACCCACTGATCCAAGCATTGATAACGGGCCACCCCCACTTTTTATAATAGGGGAGAAAATGGTCGGTAAAGTTTTGGGCGGTATGGCGATCATCTTGAATCATCAAAGCAGAAAGTTGAGGAATCTTGGCGTTGTTATACATGAAACCCGTCATTTGCTGCATGCTTATGGCCGTAAAGCCTCCACTATGAAGGCCATCCATTAATTGATTGAAATCATGAACGCTTATATCATAGGGATTTACTGGAGTGCCTTGATCAATGCCGTGAATCATTATCACCATCACAATCGTGCCCGGCGCGGCATTGGTGGAAGTCCACTTGGCTTTGAGATACTGACATTCATCATTGATGTACGTATGCGGCGTATCCAGCGGATTGAGTGCGGTGGTGGTAAAAGTTGCGGGCAACGCGGGAGGAGTCAATGGAAGAGTAGGCGTTGGAATGGCTGTCTTGGTTGGAACTGGAGTGGACACGGTTTTGGTTTGTTGAATCAACACCATTGCGGTTTGCACTATCTGCGTCATGACTGAATTCGAATCAACAGTCGGAGTTTGAGACTGGCAGGCGCTTAATAAAACGGCGAGCAGACTCAGGATCAAGAGAGAAAAACGAGAAGTAAGAAGTAAGAAGTTAAGTTTATTCATAGCATATCTTGGTTCGGGTAATGATAACAGAAAAGGCACATCTTCCGATATGCCTTTTGCTTTTTACGTTTTACTTCTTATGCGTTATTTTCGCCTTTGATATAAGCTTCGACCATGTCTTTGCAGATGCTATCGCGGAATTGCTTGGGCGGCGTCTTGAAAAAATAAGATGATGGACCGACGATCGGTCCGCTGAGGCCGCGATCCAGCGCGATCTTCGCGCAGCGGATCGCGTCGATCATTACACCCGCCGAATTGGGGCTGTCCCACACTTCGAGTTTGGCCTCGAGGTTGAGCGGCACTTCGCCGAATGTGGTGCCTTCCATTTTGATGTAGCAGAACTTGCGGTCGGTCAGCCACGGCACGTAATCCGATGGGCCGACATGAATATTATTCTTGCCGATGTCATATGGGATCATGCTGGTGACCGCGCCGGTCTTTGAAATCTTCTTGCTTTCGAGCCGCTCGCGCTCGAGCATGTTCAGGAAATCGGTGTTGCCGCCGAAGTTGAGTTGATAGGTTCGGTCAATGCGCACGCCGCGATCCACAAACAGCGTGGTGAGGACGCGATGGAGAATCGTCGCGCCCACCTGTGACTTGATATCGTCGCCAAGCACCGGCAGTTTGGCTTCGCGGAAACGGTCACCCCAATATTTTTGTGAAGCAATGAACACTGGAATTCCGTTGACGAATGCACATCCGGCCGCGATGATCTGTTCCACATACCATTTGGTGGCTTCCTCCGAACCGACGGGCAGGAAGTTAACCACCACATCGGTTTTGGTTTCCTTGAGCAAGCCGGCGATGTCCGCCGTTGGGCCGGGCGCTTTCTCAATGACTTCTGAAAGATATTTGCCGAGGCCGTCGTGGGTCATGCCGCGCACGACGGGCACATTTAACTTTGGGACGTTGCAAAACTTGTAGGTATTG
This sequence comes from Anaerolineae bacterium, assembly GCA_003141915.1. GTDB lineage: Bacteria > Chloroflexota > Anaerolineae > Anaerolineales > Villigracilaceae > Fen-1038. The sequence goes on from PLNY01000174.1 coordinate 25,115, forward strand.
TTCGGCTCGGCGAAGATTGCATCGGCAAGGTCTTCCTCGACTTTTGTCACATTGATATCAATCCCCATCGTGAACTCGATATCGCGAACATGGTAGCCGCCGAGATTGACGTGCATCAATCCCGGCACCGTGGCATCATCGGGCGTATCCTTGTAGAATTGCACGCCCTGCACCAGCGATGACGCGCAATTACCAATACCGATGAGCGCGACACGTACTTTTTTGTTAGTCATACATTGTCTCCTTGATTTAATTTTCAATGTCATTGCCTGCACTGAGCCGCAGGCACACGTGCGAGTCCTGCGAAGCAGGGCGTGGCAATCTCAAGTAACCATCAAACAGGAGATTGCTTCGTCGCTTTGCTCCTCGCAATGACATCGAGATAACAGTATAATCTCATTGCCTATGGATAACGAGCGAACGATTCGTATTGAACGACTCCTTGAAGTCACGCGCAACCTCAGCGCGGCACTCGATCTGGACCCATTTCTTAAATCCGTCATCTCTGAAGCCAGCGAACTTACCGACAGCGAGACCGCCTCCATTCTGGAGTATGACGAAACCAGTAATGAACTGGAATTTCTTGCCGCGCCTTTCCATTATCAGGATGCCCTGCGCGGCGCGAGGATTCCGCTGAAAGGAAGCGCGGCAGGCTGGGTCTATCGAGAGGCGAGACCGCTTCATGTTCCGGATTCGAAAGCGGACCCCGAACATTTCAGCGCGTTGGATTTTGCTTCAGCTTTTGAAACGCGTTCCATTTTGGCCGTGCCGCTGATGGTCAAGGGCCGGCCGCTGGGCGTGCTGGAAGTCGTCAATAAAATAGGCGATACCCATTATACCGAGGATGACACCATAATTCTAGAGACGCTGGCCGCGCCGGCCTCGCTGGCCATCCATAATGCCGACCTAAAGCGCCGCATCGAAGCCGAGGATTCTGAAATCGCCGACCTCGACCGGCTCAAGAGCGATTTTATTGCCATCACATCGCATGAACTGCGCACGCCGCTGGGATTGATCCTCGGCCACGCGACATTTTTGCGCGAACTGCTCAGCGAGGAGTATCATGAGCAGATTGATATTATCATTAAGAATGCCTCGAGGTTGAAGGAGATTATCGAGAGTCTTTCCAGCGTGGATAATTTTCAAAACGGCGCGGCCCGCATTCGTCAACGCGCGGTGTCGGTAGTGCGCGTCATCGAGGATGTGATCGCTTCTTTTTCCGATATGGCCTCCCAGCGAAATATTACCTTGAAAGCCGATCTGGGCCGCGATGATTTGCTGGTCGAAGTGGATGGCGGCAAGATTGCGATTGCCTTGAGCAATCTGGTCAAGAATGCCATCATGTTCACGGATGAAGGCGGCCATGTTTTTGTGACCGGCGAATTGGTGCCGGGCTATGTTAAAGTTTCCGTGATCGATGATGGCATCGGAATCCCGGCCAGGGATTTGCCGCGCATCTTCGACCGTTTCTTCCAGGTGGAATCCCATTTGACGCGGCGGCACGGCGGCATGGGGCTGGGACTCTCCGTTGCAAAGGCGATGATCGAGATGCATGGCGGGCGCATTTGGGCCGAAAGCATGGAAGGAAAGGGCAGTAACATTACATTCCTTTTGCCGGTCAATCCCATGCAGGCTGAGGCGGCGTCGAAAGTTTTTTTGCCATGAGCACATGAACCGCTAAGATCGCGAAGAACGCCAAGAGAAAAATCTTCGCGCCCTTTGCGTGCTTCGCGGTAAAAAAACATGCCCCCAACTTTTGTTATTGCTGGACGAATTGCACGCGAATTTATCCTGCCCTCCTCGGGCCAGCCATTGCTGGATCAACCCGGCGGGAATCTGCTGTATGCGGCAGGCGGATTGCTGGTGTGGGAAAAAGAACCTGGCCTGCTGGCGCGCGTCGGCGAGAATGTTCCGCGTGCGTGGTTGAAGGAGTTGGAAGCGCGCGGCGTGGATATTCAAGGTGTCCGCATTTTGCCGCAGAGCATTGACCTTCGCAGTTTTATCGCATACAACGAAAAGTTTGAGATCACACGCGGCGCGCCGGTCTCGCAGTTTGCGCGGCGCGAACTGCCTTTCCCGAAGAGTCTGCTTGGATATCAGAGTCCGCCCGAAGTGCAGCAGGATGCGAAGAAGCCCGATCCGCTTGCGCCGCTTCCCGTTGAGATTCCGCGCGCTTATCTTGAAGCGGGCGCAGTGCATCTTTGTCCGCTTGATTTCATGAGTCATAATCAACTGGCTCATGTCTTCAAAGCATCCTCGGTTAACACGGTCACGCTCGACCCTTCGCCGGGATATATGAGCCCGCCGTTTTATAAGGAATTGCGCGTCGTTCTTTCGGGACTGACGGCGTTTCTCCCATCCGAGGAAGAATTGCGCGCCCTCTTCTGGGGCGCGACGAATGACCTGTGGGAAATGGCCGCGGCGCTCGGCGATTACGGATGCGAGATCGTTGTGGTGAAGCGCGGTGCACGCGGACAAATGGTGTATGATGTAAAGGGCAAACATAAATGGGAAGCGCCAGGTTATTCCTCGCGCATGGCGGACCCAACCGGCGCGGGAGATTCATTCTGCGGCGGATTCTTGGCGGGCTATAAAAAAACATACGACCCGTTGCAAGCCGCGTTATATGGAAATGTCTCCGCTTCGTTGAAGGTCGAAGGAAGCGGCGCATTCTATCCGTTGGATGTTCTGCCCGGTTTGGCGGAGGCGCGTTTGCATGCGTTGAAAGATTTGGTGAGAAAGGCGTGACGCAAAAAGTAAAACGTGAGAAGTGAATAGTGAATAGGAAATGGTTCCATGACAGATTTCATTGAACGATTGCTTGAGCTTGCAGTTCAAATCCAGCAAATTGCTTCGCCGACATTTGAAGAAAAGATGCGTGCGGAATTTGTGTGCGATAGATTCATCGAAGAAGGATTGAAGGATGTGTCGATGGATTCGGTGCACAATGTTTATGCGCGTTTGCCGGGCGTGAGAAATTCAAAGCCGCTGATTGTCAGCGCGCATATGGATACGGTCTTTCCATCGGGAACGAGTCTGCATGTGACGCGCGAGGAAGATCGAATTTATGGGCCGGGCATCGGTGATAACTCTATCGGCGTGACGGCATTGTTTGGATTGATCTGGATGTTACGCGAGCGTAAGATTCAATTGCAGAATGATGTTTGGGTTGTCGCCAATGTTTGCGAGGAGGGACTGGGCGATTTGCGCGGCATGAAAGCGGTGGTGGATCGATTCGGCGAAAATGTAAAAGCCTATCTCGTGATCGAGGGCTTATCTTTGGGGCACGTTTACAATCGTGCGATTGGGGTGAAACGTTATCGAGTCACAATAAAAACCGCGGGCGGGCACTCGTGGTCGGATTATGGTCAGCCGTCGGCGGTGCATGAAGCGGCGAAGCTCGTCACGCAGATTGCATCGTTATCGGTCCCGGCGATTCCGCGCACCACGTTGAACGTCGGCAAAATTTGCGGCGGGACGGGAATCAATGTGCTGGCATCCGAAGCGGCCTTCGAGTTGGATTTGCGCTCCGAAAGCCCGGAGGCGTTGAATGGTTTGGTTCGGCCAGTGGAGGGGATGATTCGCTCTGCGAATAAGAAAGGCGTGAAGATGGAGTTTGAAGTGATCGGTCAGCGACCGGCGGGGGAGATCGCGCCGACTCATCCGCTGATTCGACTCGCTGAGGAATGCCTGCGCGAACAGGGCATCAAAGCGGAATTGACATCCGGTTCGACGGACGCCAATATTCCGTTGAGCCGCGGACTTCCATCCACGGTGCTGGGAGTCACAACCGGCAGCGGCGCGCATACCGTGCATGAATATATTGAGGTGGGACCGGTGGAAAAAGGGATGGAGCAGTTGGTGAGGTTTGTAAGCCGGGTGTGACTCAATAGACACTATCCGAAATAACCCACAGATTTCGCAGATGACGCAGATCAGAGAATTTTCAAAAGAAAAATCTGCGAAAATCTGTGTCATCTGTGGATAGATCAAATGGTTTTCGCTGTTACGGATAAAGTCTAATGATTTGTACGATGTGCAAGCTTGTGGAACCTGCGGACAAAGTCAGTGCCACTGATTCGGACAGTTCTTCCCACTGATTCGGGCAATCAGTGCCACTGATTCGGACAGTTCTTCCCACTGATTCGGGCAATCAGTGCCACTGATTCACGCAATCACTGGCACTGATTCGGGTAAACACTCCGATTGTTTTCAAGAGTCGCAACCGGCGGTGGCACGCATACCGTGCACGAATATATTGGGTGGTACTGAGATGATTATTTTGAAATTTCTAGACAATAATCCCTGTTTTATGAAGATTCTAAGAATAGGGGCATTGACCAAATAACCATAATAGGGTATTTTTAACTTGTATCGTTTATCGTTGTCGGGCGGGTCTTTTGCTGCTTTCTAATCAATTGACTTGCCGACAGTCTTGGATCAGAGAAAGGTTTAACATGAAAATTCTGAAATTAATCGCCATGTCTGCTGTCATTGTGATGGTTACCGTTGGCGCCTCGAATGGCGCGCCAGCTTCCATTTTGACAGCGGCTCCAGCCGCAACTGGCATTACAACCCTCAGTAGTACCGCTTTCTCCAGTAGTTTCGCTTTCGTCAATGGAATGCTGGTTCCAAGCTACACGGTGCCAATTCCGCCAATTACTTTCACTTGGTCCGCTACTGCGCCTGCGGGCGGCTTCTATGATATCGAAATAACCACTGACGCTACTCTTCAAAATAGTGCTGATATTGTGGCCAGCAGCGACAGCGGTCATATCCCCGCTAATAGTTGCAGCCTCCCTGGCACCACTACCACTTTTCCCACTACTGCGGGTGAGCTTCAACCTTCCACGACATACTATATTGCCATTCAAGCTTATGACAGCACCTGCACTCCCGGCAGCTTTACTACTGGCGGATCGGGATGGGCAGAATATTTCTTCTATACCTCAGTCGCTACGCCAACTTTGATATCCCCTGCCAATAATGCCGTATTGATAAACAACTTAACCAACGACAACAGTGTCACTCCTCCCCATCCATTTCCGTTGTTCTATTGGACCTCAGTAGCGGGCGCAACCAGCTATCAATTACAAGTGTCAACCACCACCGAGTTTACTTCATTGTACTTGAATGTAAACGTCCCTTATTCAAGTACATTCATTGACGGGTTGAATACATATATTGGATATACGCCTGCTGCGGATTTGCCCAATAATACTAATTTCTTCTGGCGCGTTGAAGCGTTTAGCAGCGCATACAGCCCAAGCGGCTGGTCAAACCCCACGAGCACATGGACATTTTCCACAGGCAATGCAGCTATCCCCGCTCCGAAAGCGATTAATGTTGGAAACAGCAAAGTAACTAATGACTGGACTCCGCTGCTTCGCTGGAACGAAATCGCCCTGCCCGGCGGAACCACCTTCTCGACATACGAAGTGCAAGTCTCGACCGACCCAACCTTCTATGACACGACCCAGTTGTGCTTTGATGTTACCAGCACGCAAGTTCCCTATCTTGCAAATCAAATGTATCAAGGTAATCCGAGCAATACCACAGCCCAGCTCGATACGCAAGACGCGTTGACAGCCATGGCTACGTGTCCCGCCGTTGTCACCATCAGCGGCGAGAAGGAATTTGCGCCGGTTACTAACTTTTACTGGCGCGTACGCGCAGTGGATAGCCTCGGAACCAGCGACTGGTCAACAATTTTGGCATTCACAACCTCATACCCGAGGGTGGATTCGACAACCTTCAGCCCCATAACTGGAGCGCATCTGACATCCAATTATCAGACGTTTTCGTGGGCGCCTGTTTCTCCAATGCCTCAAGGCTATGAAATAGAGTTTTCGCTTCATTCTGATTTTTCAACTAAAGATGCGGATGCGTTTGTGCAGGGTACATCTCCATCCTCTCCATCGTTCACCCCCGATAATCACAATGGCAGCGAAGGGCTGGTCGGCGGCACTTTATACTGGCGCGTACGCGCCGTGGGTCCCTATGGGCCTGGCTTGTGGTCGAGTGGGGCACAAGTTATTACCGGTAATCCGCCCACTAACCCTGGTATTCCTCATCCCTTTAATGGCGCGCAGGTTAGCAGTTTAACGCCAACCCTCACTTGGACACCCGTTACGGTTGCGCCAGCTACCACCTTCGGTTACTATGAAGTTGAAGTTTCCATTGATCCGGCTTTTGGAACCACTGTTGTAGATGATATGAGCAGTACAAGTATAACCACCCTATCTTACACCGTCGCACCGGCTTTAAGTCCTTCCACAACGTATTACTGGCGAGTGCGGGCTTGCAATTCTATGCCGGAATGTAGCCAGTGGTCAACATATTACCATGCCGGTAAGCCAGATGTCTTTAAAACCGGCCCCTAAAATTTTTTAGCAGTGGCACAGGCATAGTTCATATAAGCACAACTCCGAAGTTTGCCGACTTCGGAGTTGTGCTTATGCCAGCTTATTTCAACATTTGATTGAAGATTACATCGACATCAGGCATTTCTTCGACAAATTGTGCGCTTGCGGCGCGACTGATTTCATGTGCATTTATAAATCGACCTCTTGCAAAAGTATTTCCTTGCCACGGATTACCACAGATTCTCACTGATTTTTAAAAATTAGCGCAATCAGTGAAATCCGTGGTAAAAAAACACAAGATAACCTTATGTCGCGACTTATGCAAGAGTTCTAATATGTTTGGCGTTCAGTCGAAGGAGGGATTGCCGGCTGATCTAAATCGCATTTCTCGGTTAACCTGAATAAGATGCGGTTAAGGGTGGCCAGTCTTTTCAACGGGTAGGTCACTTTGCGGTAAAATTTGTCTTTAATTCTTATAAACGGAGCATGGATAAACAAGATGTCGATCAAACGAATTGCAGTTCTCACCAGCGGCGGCGACGCCCAGGGTATGAATGCGGCTGTCCGGGCTGTGGTGCGTACTGGACTTGAAAAGGGTGCGGAAGTTTATGCTGTCTACGAAGGCTATCAAGGTCTGGTGGAAGGCGGAGACTTTATAAAAAAGATGACTTGGGATTCCGTTGCAGGTATCCTGCAGCGCGGCGGGACCATCATCGGGACAGCTCGCAGCGAGGCGTTCCGCACGCCGGAAGGGCGCCGTGCGGCCGCCTGTAATATGATCCGGAGCGGCATTGATGGACTGGTTGTCATCGGAGGTGATGGGTCTTTGACCGGGGCGGATCTCTTCCGCCACGAGTGGCCGTCCATCGTCTCTGAATTGGCTAAGAGCGGCGAGATCACTGCTGAACTGGCAGCTACTCACCCCAACTTGTTTGTAGTCGGGCTGGTCGGTTCTATTGACAATGATTTCTCCGGCCCTGATATGACCATCGGCGCGGATAGCGCCCTGCATCGCATTACCGAAGCCATTGATGCCATCACCAGTACGGCAGCCAGCCACCAACGCACGTTCATTGTTAAGGTGATGGGTCGCAACTGCGGTTACTTGGCGCTGATGAGTGCCCTAGCCACTGGTGCCGACTGGGTGCTGATTCCCGAAGCTCCACCGGATGTGGACAACTGGCAGGAAGTAATGATCGAGCGCTTGAAGGCTGGTACCAAGGCCGGGCGACGGGATCATATCGTTATCATGGCTGAAGGAGCCCGTGACCGTGAAGGAAATTACATTAGCAGCACCGATGTACAGCGCGTGCTTGAGAATCACTTGGGCGAGGAAGTACGCGTGACCGTGCTTGGGCATGTTCAACGCGGCGGCCGGCCAAGCGCCTATGACCGCATCTTAGCCACACAGCTTGGAAATGAAGCAGTTGAGACTTTACTGAATGCCAAGGCCAAAGACGAAGCAGTAGTGGTCGGTACCAAAGCGAACCATATAAAACATTTCTCCCTGGTGGAATGTGTGGAAAAGACCAGGACGGTTGCAGAAGCGATTGCCTCTAGGGACTACGAAAAAGCCATAAGCCTACGCAGCACCAGCTTTAAGGAGTCCTTCAACACTTTAACAACAATGGTACGCGCTCTACCTCATTCGCCTGAGCCTGACCAGAAGCATTTCCGCATCGGGATACTNNATGAGCGTGAGCGGCTGGGCTTCCCTTGGAGGATCTATGCTGGGTACCAGTCGGCTAGTACCTCAAGGAAGCGACTTGTACGCGATTGCGCGCGTCATCGAAGATAATCATATTCAAGCTTTGCTGGTGATCGGCGGCTGGAATGGATACGAAGCCGTTCACTCCATGCTTGCTTCACGGTCAAATTTCCCAGCTTTCAATATCCCGATCATTTGCCTGCCGGCTTCGATCAACAATAACCTGCCCGGCACCGAATTCAGCATCGGCGCCGACACGGCGCTGAACAGCATCGTGGAAGCGGTGGACAAGATCAAGCA
>PLNY01000401.1 GCA_003141915.1 Anaerolineae bacterium
AGGTTCGAGCCCTATTCCGCCCATAGAAAAGGGTTCCGCTTTGGGACCCTTTTATTGTATTTATCCCATCCAAGCCATGATAAAAGAGAGTAACGATCTGGCTCGGGTGGTTTTGTGTTTTCCCGTTTTCGCTTGACAAGCATGGGGATGCGCATATAATAGCCGCATAATCCATTAATAAAACGCATCGACCGGGACGAGTAAGCGGCTCCCGTTTCTGACAGGGAGAACAAACCGAAGATTGAGAGCTTGTTCCAGAGACATCCGCTGAAGACCACCCGCGAGCGTAAGTCTGAAAGCAATTGCGAGTAAGATANNAACGGCTGGCTCCGTTATCGGCCCAAGAGACGAGTTAGTTTAGTAGTTATTTAGTTGAATAGTTTGATAGTCACGAGACCATGAGACTAAGAGACTATCGAACTAATCCAAATCGGGTGGAACCGCGTGAATCAAATTCTCGCCCCGTATTCGGGCGAGTTTTGTTTTTAATCCACGAAGTTCACGAATGAACACGAAGAAAAGGAATTAGTGATCTTCGCGCCCTTCATGGAAACAAGGAGAAAAAATGGAAGAACAAAAACAAGAACGATATGAAGATTCGCATCTTTATCGAATCCGACATTCCGCCGCGCACATCATGGCGCAGGCTGTGCTCGAGATGTTCCCGGATGGAAAGGTCACGATTGGGCCGCCGGTGGAGAACGGTTTTTATTATGATTTCGATTTGCCGAGAAATTTAACGCCTGAAGATCTGGAACAAATCGAAAAGCGCATGAGGCAAATCATCGCGGGCAAGTTTGGGTTCGAGAAGAAGGTTGTCTCGGCGGACGAAGCGCGCAAGATATTCAAAGATCAGCCTTATAAAATCGAATTGATCGACGGGCTCGAAAAAGGCGGCTTCGACGAATACGGCAACCCGCTCAAAGAGAAGCCGGAGATTTCCATCTATCAACAGGATACGTTTACAGATTTATGCCGCGGGCCGCATGTCCAGAATACGAAAGAGATCAAACCGGATGCCTTCAAGTTGATGAACGTAGCTGGCGCATATTGGCGCGGCGACGAACACAACAAAATGCTTCAACGCATTTACGGCACAGCCTGGGAAAGCAAGAAAGATTTGGAGAATTATCTTTGGCAATTGGAAGAGGCCAAGAAGCGCGATCATCGCAAGTTGGGCAAAGAGTTGGAAATCTTTACGTTCGACGAAGAAGTGGGTCCCGGCTTGCCGCTTTGGCTTCCGAACGGCGGCGTGATGATTGAAGAGCTGGAAAAGCTCGCGAAGGAAATGGAGGAAAAAGCCGGTTATCTGCGAGTCCGTACGCCGCACCTGACGAAGGAAGATTTGTTCATTCGTTCGGGACATCTGCCGTATTATGCTGAGTCAATGTATCCGCCGATGGAACTCGAAGGCGTGAAATATTACGTCAAGCCGATGAACTGCCCGATGCATCATAAAATTTTTGCATCGAAAGGACGTTCCTATCGCGACCTTCCAATTCGTCTTGCGGAATATGGCACGTGCTACCGCTATGAAAAATCCGGCGAACTCTTCGGCTTGATGCGGGTTCGCTCGTTGCAGATGAATGACGCGCATATCTATGTATCGGAAGATCAATTCGAACAGGAATTTCTCAGCGTCGTTGATTTGTATCTCAAATACTTCAAGCTGTTTGGCATTGAAAAATACGTGATGCGCCTGTCGCTACACAGCAAGGCAGGACTTGGCAAGAAGTATGTGGATAATGAACGCCTGTGGCTCAAGACGGAAGAGATGGTACGCAATGCGATGAAGAATGGCAACGTGCCTTATGTGGAAGCAGAAGACGAAGCCGCGTTCTATGGACCCAAGATTGACGTTCAAATTTGGAGCGTCATTGGCAAGGAATTTTCATTGGCCACGAATCAAGTGGACTTTGCCGTGCCTGCGCGCTTCGATTTGAAATTCACGAACAAGGAAGGAGTCGATGAAATTCCGCTGTGTATTCATCGTGCGCCTCTCTCGACCCATGAGCGGATGATTGGTTTCCTGATCGAACATTACGCCGGTAATTTCCCGGTCTGGCTTTCGCCGGAGCATGTGCGCGTCATCCCGATCACGGACGCGCAGAACGAATATGCAATTCAAATCGTTCAGCAGTTACGCGATCAAGGCATCCGCGTCAGCGCCGATATCAGCGCCCAGCGCATGAACGCCAAGATCCGCTCGGCGCAACTAATGAAGGTGCCATACATGCTGGTGGTGGGCGAGAACGAGATGAAAGCCGGTCAAGTTTCGTTGCGTGTGCGCGACGGCAGCCAGCAAAACAACATCGCGCTCGGCGATTTCATTGCGAGGGCGAAAGACAGAATCGCAAAGAGATCGCCAGAGCTTTAATAATGGACAATGGGCTAAAGTCAATAAGCTATAGCCCATTGTCGCTTCATGCGGTAAGAAAATTTATATCAGGAAACTCAATGAGAATGCGCCAAAGCATGAAGGTTATTTCCTGGAGGTGTTGTTGAAGACCAAACACTGGTTGGTATTCATTCTTCTTGGTTCGATCTGGAGTTCATCCTTCCTGTGGATCAAGATCGCGGTGACGGAAGTCGGTCCGATCACGCTGGTCGCGTTCCGCGTATTGTTCGGACTCTTATTCGGCATCACGGTGATTCTCGTTCAACGCGTGCAAATTCCGCGCACGCTTAAAGAATGGACTCCGTTTTTCATTCTCGGAATCAGCAATGTGGCTATTCCATTCTTTTTAATTTCATGGGGCGAGCAGGCGATTGACTCAGCAGTTGCAGCTATTCTCGACTCAACGGTTCCATTATTTACCATCGTCATTGCACATTACTTATTGCACGACGATAAAATGACTGTGCCAAAAGTGCTGGGTCTGCTCATGGGTTTTGCAGGTGTGATCGTGCTGATGAGCAGAGACATCGGCACTTCGATTGGTCCCATTCTTGGACAGCTTGCGGTGGTGGTGGCTTGCATTTTTTACGCAGGCAGTTCGGTATACGCGCGCAAGTCCACAGCCGAAGCATCCGGAATCATGCGCGGCGCAGGACCGTTGGTTTCATCCACCGCCGTTATGTGGATCGCGGCAGTGACGGTTGAAAGCCCGCTCAAGATTCCGCAATTAACAATCACATGGATCGCACTGCTATGGCTTGGAATCCTTGGTTCGGGATTTGCATTCATTTTGAATTATTATTTGATCCATGAGATCGGTCCGACGCGAACTACGATGGTCACGTATATTTTTCCGCTCGGCGGCGTGATCCTCGGCGTGCTGTTTTTGCACGAGCAATTGAGTTGGCAACTGCTGGCAGGCGCGGTGCTGATTGTCGCAAGTCTGGCGGTTGCAAATTGGCAACCTAAAAAGGATTAACTTTCATGCCATTGCGAGGAACCGCTTCGCGGCGACGTGGCAATCTTATTATTGAAACGAGGAGATTGCTTCCTCACCTGCACTGCATCAAACGCAGTGCGATGCAAGTGTCGCTCGCAATGACATCGAGGAAATAAATGACTGATTATCGTTCAGGTTTTATCGCTATTATCGGACGACCCAACGTGGGCAAGTCCACGCTGGTCAATGCCATGCTTGGACAGAAGATTGCAGCGGTGTCGCCGCGTCCGCAGACCACACGTCGACGTCAGCTTGGGATTCTAACGCGCAACGATGCACAATTGATCTTTGTAGACACGCCCGGTATCCATCAACCGAAACATAAACTCGGCGAGTTCTTGAATCAGGAAGCGGAAGGCGCGCTCGATGGCGTGGATGTGATTCTGTTTCTGGTGGACGCGTCAGATGAACCGACCGAAGATGACATCCGCATCGCGTCAATGCTGAAAAAAGTTCCAGCGCGGATTCAGCTTGTACTGACTCTCAACAAACTGGATTTGGTCGAGGCTGGGAATTTGCAAACGCGTCTCGAAGCGTACCAGGCTTTGGTCAAGAGTGATGCGAAAGCTATTTCAATATCCGCATTACATTCTGAACATGTCAATGATTTGATTGCGTTATTGATTTCGCTTTTGCCTGTTCGCCCGCCTGAATATGAGGAAAATCAGATCACGGATTTGTATGAGCGTGAGATTGCCGCCGACTTGATCCGCGAAGCCGCGCTGTTGAAACTGCGCGACGAGGTGCCGCATGGCATTGCCGTGCGCGTGGACGATTTCAAGGAGCGCGAGAACGGCATGACGTATATCGCCGCCACACTGTTCGTTGAGCGCGAGTCGCAAAAGGGAATCGTGATCGGCGAGGGCGGAAAAATGATGAAGCAAATCGGCACGGCGGCACGCAAACAGATCGAAGAGATGGGCGGACATAAGGTGTTTTTGGAGTTGCGCGTGAAGGTGGAAAAAGATTGGCGCAATAATGAGAATGTGTTGAAGAGGCTGGGGTATAAGATAAAGAAGTGATAAATAAACTCCCCTCTTAGTGCGTGGAGGGGTTTGATTATAGACTCGTTGTTTAACATTGCCATGACAATACTCTTCTTTTGTGGAAACCACACAGTGACGGAGAAGGCTTTATCCGTTACAATCATCGGCGGTATGAAATTCGTCCGTGGAAGAAAATGATTTTGGTGTGTTCAGGATGTAAATATGAGCTTTGAAAAATCATCCAGCAGTCCTCATCGTTTCCTCGCCCAACTCGTCGGCGGCTGGGCGGGCAAGACGCGCACCTGGCTCGAGCCGGAAGGAACGCCGATGGAATCGCAAATGCAGGGCAGTATTCAACTCGTACTGGAAGGACGCTTCGCGTTGGTTCTTTACCAAAGTTCCATGGATGGCGAGTCGCAACAGGGTATCTTCACTTTCGGTTACAATACCACGCTTGACCGTTACGAAGCCAGCTGGGTGGATACTTTCCACAACAACACGGCCATCATGTTTTGCACCGGCAATGCAAAGGAAAAAGGCTTCTTCGTCCTGGGCAGTTATCCCGACCCGGACGGCGGACCCGACTGGGGCTGGCGCACCGAAGTGGAATTGGTTGATCCCGATCATCTGACCATCACGGCCTACAACATCAGCCCGGAAGGCAGCGAAGCCAAAGCCCTCGAAACGCAATTGAAGCGCATCAAATAAATGTCATTGCTGAGAGGAAACGATCCAATATTACCTGAATGCAAGTAGGTAGAAAAAATTTTAACCGCGACGGACATGAAGAAGCACAAAGGAGAAAATTAAGTCCGTGATAATCCATCAAATCTGTGTTCCGTCATTTGGATTCTGAAATGTATCCTTTCTTTCGCAAATATCTTTTCAAACTTGAATCCGAAACCGTACACCAGCTTACGCTGAATGCAGTGCGCTTTGCGGGCTGGTTACCTCCCTCGCGCTGGATGTTGCAACTGATTTATTCAGCGCCTTCCAAGCCCGTTCATGCGTTCGGACTAGACTTCAAGAATCCCATCGGCCTCGCGGCAGGATATGACAAGGATGCCGTCGCCGTTCTCGGACTCGCCGCGCTGGGTTTCGGTCATATCGANNATTGGGAACTGTCACGCCGCTGCCGCAAAAGGGAAATCCGAAGCCGCGCGTATTTCGTCTGATCGAAGATGAAGCCATCATCAACCGCTTGGGATTCCCCAGCCGCGGCACCGAATTTGTTCAAGAACGATTGAACCCCGGCCTCACTCCCAATTGGCTGGAGCGGTTTATTGGATTTGGGCCGCGCAAAAAAAAGGCGACCAGAAAACCAATCAAAGATTTCATCCTTGGAATCAACCTTGGAAAAAATAAATCCACTCCGAACGAAGAAGCCGTCTTCGATTATTTAGCTTTGCTTCAGAACTTCGCACCGCTCGCCGATTACTTGACGATCAACGTCAGCTCGCCGAACACGGAAGGTCTGCGCCGGTTGCAGGCGCGTGATGCGCTCGAAGATTTGTTAAAGAATCTGCACCAGCAGCGATTGATCGAACAGAAACAACTGGAACGACGCGTACCGTTGCTCGTCAAACTTGCGCCCGACTTAAACGATCAAGAATTGGACGACGCGGTGGATGTCATCCTGCGCACAAGCATGGATGGAATCATCGCAACGAACACGACCATTGAGCGTGTGGGGCTGCGATCAAGCTCTCGGAGCGAAGACGGCGGATTAAGCGGCAAGCCGCTCAAAGCGCAGAGCGAAGCGATGTTGCAAAAGATCGTCCAGCGCGTGAATGGTCAAATCGCCGTTGTCAGCGTTGGCGGAATTATGAATCCCGAGGATGCCAAACGCCGGCTCGACATGGGCGCGACGCTCATCCAAATTTATACCGGCATGATTTATTTCGGTCCCGGAATGGTCAAGGCAATCGCAAGGTTTCTATAATCCCTTTTATGGTATATTTTTAAGCATGGACGACAAAATTACAATCATTGAAGGCCCGCCTCCGATCTTTGAACAAGTCAGCGACGGCTGGGCAATGGGCTTGAACGAAAGCCCGAACGAACTGGTTCCCGCTCTCACGCGTCTGCGGACGTT
>PLNY01000228.1 GCA_003141915.1 Anaerolineae bacterium
CCTCTTACTTCTTATTACTCATCTCTTTTCACTTTTCACTTCTCAACTTCTGAAGCACCACCATCAACTCTAGTGGCAATTCCGCTTCAAAGGTCCTCGGTTGATTTTCATTCGGCAAAATGATTTTGAGTTTTTGCGCGTGAAGAAAATGTCGGTTCAATACAAGACTTGATTTTTTTCTACCATAGATTTCATCGCCGACAATCGGGCAGCCCAACATCGCGCAATGCAAACGGATCTGATGCGTGCGTCCTGTGAGTGGATGAAATTCAAGCAAAGTATGTTCCGGAAAGGATTCAAGAGTCTTATATTCGCTGATCGCTGCGCGGCCTTTATTTTCCGAAACAATTGCCATCTTCTTGCGATGACTTGCATCGCGTCCAATCGCGGCTTCGACTCTGCCCGATGGCGTCGGCGGTTTCCCATCCACCAAAGCGATGTATGTCTTTTCCACTTTACGCAATCGAAATTGATCCTGCAACCAACGATGCGCTTTATCATTCTTTGCCAGCATAATCAAACCCGATGTTTGTTTGTCCAAACGATGCACCACACCGGGACGTTCTTCGCCGCCAATGCCTTCGATATCGGGATCATACCCAAGCACGGCATGAACCAGCGTTCCAGAATCATGTCCGGCAGCAGGATGAACCACCATGCCTGCAGGTTTGTTGACCACAATCACATCATCGTTTTCAAAGACAATATCAAGCGGAATATTTTCACCGACCAAATCTGTCGGCACGGAGGGCGGGATACGAACTTCGATCACGGAATCATGTTCCAGCATCTGCCCGGACTTTTTAGCGGGCGCGCCGTCAACCTTAACGAATCCATCCTTGATCAATGCCTGCAAACGCGCGCGCGAATAATCAGGCAGGGACTCAACTAGAAAATGGTCGAGCCGCTCCTCGTCCGGTTTTTGAAAGCGAAAAGTAAAAATCGAGTCCGTCATGAATTTGAGTCGGTCTTTTGAGCCGCGGCTTTTTTCTCAGCGCGTTCATTCCACCAAACCCCAAGCAGCAAGACAATCACACCAATCGTAATGGATGAGTCGGCAATATTGAAAACGGGAAACGTTCCAACAGAAATAAAATCCGTGACCTTCGCCCTAAACAAACGATCGACCAGATTTCCCGATGCACCCGCCAATTGCAAAACGAGTGCAACACGCAATGTCCAATCGCTGGCGTTGATGCGCGGAAAATAATAAAAGATCAATATAATCACGATGATCGCCAGCACGGTAAAAACAGGGTTGCCGTTTTGAAATGAGCCAAACGCCGCGCCGCTGTTCGACCAATTCACGATGCGCGCATACGGACTCAACCACATTAATGAATGAGGAAGCCACGCGCTGTCGAATGGGATGTTGGTTCGCACCAGCCATTTCGTCCATTGATCGAGCGCATCAATTGCCGCGGCCGGCAGAATTAAAATCAAATAATCACGCAAATAATGATTCAACTTTTCACCTCGAAAGAAATTACGCACGCTTTTTGTGCGCGTCCTATTTTACCCCGTTTACTTGATATATACCCTCGGCACACGCGCGCCGATATTCGTCATCACTTCATATTCATTTGTGCCAGCCCAATCGGCTAAATCCTCAGCGGCGATTCCATCGCCGAGCAGGATCACTTCATCGCCAACCTTTACATCGTCATCACCGACATTGACCATGAATTGATCCATGCAGATGCGCCCCACTTGCGGATATTTTTTCCCATTGATGATGACCTGCGCGCGATTCGTCATGCGGCGAAAATATCCATCCGCATAACCGCAAGGGATGGTGGCGATTCGTGTCGGGACTTCAGATTGCCACAATGACCCGTAGCTGACCGGCCTCCCGGGCTGTGTGATCTTGCTATACACGACACGTGAATGCCATGTCAATGCGGGTTTGACTTCAATAGTTTTTTTAACATCGCACTCTGGATAAATTCCATAAAACATCACGCCCGGACGCACCATATCGAAATAACTTTCGGGGATTTGCAAGATCGCTCCGGAGTTTGCCGTATGTCGAATCCGCGGATGCGCCACGCTTAGTTTTTCGTAAATATTTAAAACTTCTTGAAAACGTTCCAGTTGCAGTTTGGCATGAGTCAAGTCATTCGATTCTGAATTGGCAAAATGTGTAAATATTCCTTCTATGTCCAAGTGGCGACACATTAAAGATTTTTCGATAAATGCTTCGGCCTCATATTCGTGAACGCCGGTGCGTTCCATGCCGGTATCAATCTTGAGATGAATCTTGAGTTTTTTCTTTGCGGCTTGTGCAACTTGCTCCGCGGCATCCAGCAATTCAAACGATGAAACCGCGAGAGTCAAATCATATTGAGCAAAAGCCGGGACTTGTTCCGGAAGCGTTCCGCCCATCACCAGAATTGGGTTATCAAGCCCAAGCTCACGAAGATGAATCCCTTCCTCAACAATCGCCACGCCGATGTAATCGACATACGGCGCGATATACGGCGCAACGCCATCCACGCCGTGACCGTATGCATTGGCTTTCAACACCGCCATCACTTTGGCAGGCGCGACATGAGCGCGGATGTTTTCTAGATTCTGTTTCAGTTGGAGAAGATTGACTTCAAGATAAGTAGGACGCATGAAGCTATTTTACTGCTTNNTTTGATGATGAGCGCAATTTTACCGCACGAAGAGACCTCCGAGTTCTTGAAGAACTCGGAGGTCTTTGCTCAGTCATTGTGAGCGGGCACAACGAAAACCGAAGTAGCTGTAAACATCCGTAGTAGGATCACGCCAGTTGCGGTCGGCAGTGCGCACTTCGTCTTCACCGCTGCTCCACGAGCCACCTCGCAACACCCGATATTGACCAGAATCTGGACCTAAAGGGTTTGATTCTAAA
>PLNY01000474.1 GCA_003141915.1 Anaerolineae bacterium
TGGCGGCGCTGGGCTTGCCGCGCCTTTTCCAGCACAAACGGTTCTTCTTTTACTGGCTGACGGTGGGATTGATTTTTTTGCTCGTATGGAACACGAAGTGGTCGCAGTATGCCTTGATCGTCATGGTTCCTTTCTGCGTCTCTGCGGCAGAAGGATTATTCACCGCGCGCGACCTGGGAAGAAAGTTTCTTTTCCCATCTGAAAGCGCGGCCAGCGAAGAGCGCAAAGGTGGCGAATAGGTTTCTAAAGCTCTCGTTAATGGAGAACGGTTAATGGGACGGCAGAAATTGCCGTCCCATTTTTGTTTGCTTGCACAATAAGTTGTTGCTGTGGGCTTATATAAGGCAATCGGCTCGCAAAGTCCGTTCTGTGATATATTAATTTCAACGGAGAAACTTATGTCCAAAGATAATTTACGTCAATATGCTAATCTAGTGAGCGTAATCCTTGCGCTTGCCGTNNTACCAGTTCCTGCCGGCGCACAAGGAAAGTCCGCGCTTGCGCAAGCTTGGATATTACTTCGCGCTAAGCGGCGTCTTCAATGCCGCCTGGCTGTTCTGCTGGCAATATAACCATTTCACATTGAGCGTGATCGTCATGCTGATTCTGCTCGGCTTGCTGATTGCCAGCTATCTCAATCTGAACGTCGGGCGTACGCCGGTCGGCACCGCCGAGAAATGGTGTGTGGATATTCCCTTCAGCGTATATCTCGGCTGGATCTCCGTCGCTACCATCGCCAACATCTCAGACTGGCTATATTCGGTTAACTGGAATGGCTTTGGGATGGATCCGCAGTTCTGGGCCATCATCATGCTGATGGTTGCTTCTGTGCTTGGATTCATCATGGCGCTCAAGCGCCGGGATAGCGGCTACCTGTTCGTCTTGGTTTGGGCTTTCATCGGGATCTTGATCAAGCAATCCACCGCGCCTACGGTTGTAGATGCCGCTTCGGACGCGGCGGTGGTCGCATTTGTGCTGGCGATTTACACCATCATTCAACGTCGGCGCGCGTCTGCATAATTTTTACCAATCGCCGTCAGTTTGAATTTCATATACTGCATGGATGAGTAAGATTAAAGAACTCTTACCCGTCTTAATCCCAAAAGAAAAAATAAAATTGACCTATCAATTTTTCCACGAAGAACACGAATGATCACGAAAAAGAGGTTAAAAATTCGTGGATAAAAATAAGCGCCGATAAAGTCTAATTCATTCTCTAAACTTTCTTTACGTTGAGAAATATGCCGAAATCAAATCGTCCCAAATCCACTTCACGTCTGATCATCGCTGTTGGCGTAATTGCAGTGATTATCGTTGTCGTTGCGTTGATTCTATTATCGCAGTCGCGAGTCCAGCCATTGGGCGCGGTGCGCCTCGCCTCCGACCCGTCACTGGGTCTGCCGTCCGCCAAAGTGACCATCATCGAATACGGCGACTTCGGCTGTACCACCTGCCGCGGCTGGGAGCAGGCCGGTGTCTTAAAACAAATCGTCGCGGCATATGGTAATCAGGTTCATTTTGTGTGGAGGGATGATCCGATCATTACGGCCCAATCGCCGCAAGCTGCGGAGGCGGGTCAATGCGCATTTGACCAGGACAAGTTCTGGCAATATCATGATTTGTTATATGCCAAAGCGCCTGCCTTGAGCATCAGCAATTTGAAATCATATGCCGCTCAGCTTGGGTTGAATACCGCACAGTTCGATCAATGTCTCGACTCGGAACAGGATCAAGCCAAGGTCAATCAAAGCATGGCAGAAGCGCGCGGATATGGATTCATTGGAACGCCGTCATTCATTGTCAACGGACAAAAGGTGATCGGACCGGCATCGTTCGATCAATTCAAATCCATGATTGATCCGATTTTGGCAGGCGGATGAGCCAATCAATAAAAAAATACCGCTTTAGTTTATCCGCTTATCCTCGATCTGGGAAATATCTCGAATTTTCTTGATCATTCCCCCATGGATTGAGATGATACGATTTATGCGCCAACGCCATTCACATCTCTAATCACCATTGCGTTTTACGTTTTGCATCAGCCAGTTGATCCATGCATCGAGTCCTTCGCCTGTGCGGCATGAAACGGGAAACGTTACAATGCCGGGATTGAGCGCTTCGACGCCGCGTTGGAAAAAATCCATTTTGAAGTTGATATATGGCAGGAGGTCGATCTTATTGATGACCAGCGCGTCCACGCCGCGATACATACCGGGATATTTATAAGGCTTGTCGTCGCCTTCGGGAATGGATGCAATCAACACAGACTTATGCGTGCCGAGACGAAAGTCGGCGGGACAGACCAGATTGCCGACATTCTCCACGATGAGCAGATCGAACTGCTTGAGATCAAGTTGTTCGAGCGCGCCGCGCAGCATGACCGCGTCGAGATGACATTCGCCGCCCGTGTTGATCTGGATGGAAGCCTGCGCTCCAGCCGCCTCGGCGCGATCAGCGTCAAGCGAAGTGGCGATGTCTCCGTCCACAACGGCGACGCGTAATTTGTCCGCGAGACGTGGGAGGGTTTGCTCGATGATGGATGTCTTGCCTGCGCCGGGCGAAGCCATCAGATTAATCGAGAACACGCCTGCGGCGTCAATGCGGGCGTGATTCTCCTGGGCCAGACGGTCATTGGCGCTCAGAATATTTTCAACAATAGGAACGTTTAAAGGCATTTTATTTCTCCACAACATTGGCATCCGATTGATCGAATGTTTCAATGTCAATTGATTCCAAACGAAATTCATCGCCCGCCGCGACTTTCACGCGTGTACTCGCACATTGAGGACAAGCCAGCGTTTCACCATCTACCGGATAGCGACAACTACAATCCAGGCAAAGCAACTCGACAGGTACGCGTTGAAAATGAAGAGTCGCTCCTTCGGCAATGGTATCCTTGGCAATCATATCCCAATAAAACTGAATTGAGTCGTCCATGACATATGATAATTTTCCGATCAACAAATAAAGATCGGTAATGCGTTTCGCTCCAGCTTGTTGCGCATGACGAAGTGAAATTTCGAGGACAGATTGAGTAATGGGTAATTCATGCATTCCGATTTACTGCCTTTTATGGAAACAGAACCATTATACTGTGGGAAACAATGTCTTTGCAAAATCCACTGGTTGGACTCCGGGAGATTCGATGGAACGTTCCGCATAGAAACGCTCAACCAGAGCTGTTACATTCTGTTCGTCAGAAGATACGCCATTCAAAGCATGTTCAAAATCAGGCAAGCTCTCGACAGGATAGAAAAAGAAATCGCTCGGTGTTTTGAATATATTTTTGTATCATCTCAAAAATCTGGG
>PLNY01000443.1 GCA_003141915.1 Anaerolineae bacterium
TTCAATGGAACATTGACATGCTGGGAGTTGATTCGCCCGAAGCCGATGCCGAGTTGATCGCAATTGCAGCGACGTTTCTTCGTTCGGTCGGGCTGGACCCTCAGCAGGCCGCCATTTACGTAAATGATCGCCGCCTGATGGATTCCCAATTCGACGCGCTCGGCATCGAAGCAGCAAAGCGGCTCGATGTTTCCAACTTAATAGATCGCCGTTCGAAGATGAAGCCCGAAGCTTGGGACGAATATGCGCTTGAAATCGGTCTCACCAAAAAACAGTTGGACGCGCTCAAAGACATTTTAACCAATTTCGATCTTTGGAAGAAAAGCGATCAGCTTGTGCGCCTCTTTAGTGCGCTCGAAGCATTGGGCGCCAAGGAATATGTGAAGTTTGATCCAAACATTGTGCGCGGACTTTTGTATTACACCGGAACGGTTTTCGAGGCTTATGAGTTGAGCGGCTCATTGAAGCGCGCCATTCTCGGCGGCGGAAGATATGATAATCTCTTGGCGGATGTCGGCGGCCAACCATTGCCGGGCGTCGGCTTTGCAATGGGTGATGTGGTGATTGGGATCATTTTGCAGGAGAAGGGATTACTGCCGGAATTCATTCCGAGTCCAGCATCAGTGCTGGTCACGGTGTTCGATGATTCACTTTTGCTAAAATCTTATGCCTTGTCCGCTGAATTGCGCCGTAACGGGATCAAGACAATCGTTTATCCTGAGCCTGCGAAACTGCCTAAACAATTCAAGTTCGCGGATAAAATGAAGATGAAGGTCGCAGTCACCATCGGCACGGATGAAGCGGAAAAAGGCTCGGTGGCAGTGAAGAATCTTTTAAACGGAAACCAGCAAGTCCTCCCGCAGAGCGATGCGGTGAAAGTCATTCGCAAAATTCTTGAAAGCAAAGAGAGCTGATGATATAATCTGCCCGCTAGATGGTGCCTGTAGCTCAACGGCAGAGCGCCACACTGTGGATGTGGATGTTGTGGGTTCGAAACCCATCAGGCACCCAGATAAAAACTTCCGAAGTCGTGAAGACTTCGGAAGTTTTCGTTAATTATCTCGAAATCCGTATTTCTCAATGATGGTTAGAATTAATTCTTTATCAGTGGGTTTGATTTCGGTGATTTCAAAACCCACGTTGAAATGAGCAGGATCGATATCAGGTTCGCACCAGATGCTCTTTGCCGTGAAGTTGATATACGGACGTTCGGCCACATCGTCGGTGACTTCCAGCTTGAAGCGCCGAATCTCTTCGACTGGAAACGGCTCCTCGCCGAGGAGCATAAAGCCGCTCTCGGTGATGTCCACCAAATAGCCGAGAAGTTTTTGAGCGGTCTCGTCGTAAATCCGTCCATAGTAAAGAAGGTGGCGGCGTTTGACTTTGCGTCTGTCTTCCATATTTTTCTCTTTTATACCAAGTATACGCCAGATGATTGTGCGATGCAATCGCGCGATTGTTTCTTCCTTTAAGGGTTTATTTTTTTCTTTTCTTCGCGCAGGAATCTCAAGGCGGTCTCTGCCAGAATAGCCGTCCCGATGGGTAAAGCGCGTTCATCCAGGTCAAGCCGCGGGTGGTGAACGAAACGCTCATCGCCTTCGATGCGCGTGCCGAGCATGAACATCGCGCCGGGCGCCATCTCTGTGAACGAACCGAAATCCTCGGCGCCCAATCCTTTTGTGATCGGTGCGATGTGTTCTTTACCCAGCAGGTCAACAGCCACAGATTCGATCCGCTTCGATGCTTTTGGATGATTGATCATCGGTGGACAACCGATCTCAAATTTCAATTCATAATCTCCGCCAAGCGGTTTTGATAACTCAAAGGCGCGCTTGATCTCATCGTGAATTTGTTTTTGAACTTTCTTATCCGTATATCGCAATGTGCCGGAGATATCCACGTGGTCTGGAATTACATTTTGTGTGAAGCCGCCGTTCAAGGTGCCGATGCTGACCACTGCCGGGTCGAACGGTTTCAGGCGGCGCGAGACAATCGCATTCAATGCGATGATCACATGCGCCGTGATATAAAATGGGTCAACCGTATTATGCGGCGCGGCGCCATGACCACCAACGCCTAGAATGCGCCCATACCATGAATCGACGCCGCCCGAGGATGGCCCATCGCTGATTTGAATATCGCCAACCGCTGTGGCCGGATCAATATGTAGGGCAATGACCATGTCCACGCCTTGCATCGCGCCATCCTCGATCATGTGCGGCGCGCCGCTGATTCCTTTTTCATCGCCGGCCTCTTCGGATGGCTGGAACAAGAAGCGAACTTTACCGGGAAATTTTTCTTTGGCTAGTAAAGTTGCCGCGCCCAATGCCATCGCGGTGTGACTGTCATGGCCGCATGCGTGCATCGTGCCTTCGTTTTGTGATTTATAAGGAACATCGTTCGCTTCGAGAATGGGCAGTGCATCCATGTCGGCGCGGATGGCAATGCACGGACCGTCCTCATTGCCGAAATCGGCAACCACGCCCGTTCGTCCTACGTTGCGGCGGACTCTGTAACCAAGCTTTTCCAGTTCATCCGCTACTTTGGCTGAAGTGCGGAATTCTTTGAATCCCAATTCAGGATGCGCGTGAATGTCGCGCCTCCATTCGATGATTTCTTCCTGAATGTGATAAGACTGTTTCAGCATTCCATCTCCACTTCTATTTTTCCAGGGCTTTGATGATTTTTCCGAATTCCGTGCTTAACTTTGGATCAAGCGGTTCCGGCTGGTGTTCTGCGAGCGTTTTACGCGCCTTCGCCAAAGCCCAATCGCGCGCGTCGTCTTTCTTTGTTTCCCATTCGCCATAAGGGCGGCGATCCATGAATTGCGGCATGAAGAGATCGTGCATGTGTTGGCGGGTATGCTTCTGAGCGAGGAAATGTCCCGATGGGCCGACCGCCGCGATCGTGTCGAGAGCGAGCGTTTCGGCGTTGACTTCAATTCCCTGCATCATCTTGCGAATGATCGAAAAGATTTCGCAATCCATCATCATTTCCGCGAAAGACCAAATGCGGCTGCCGTGCAAAAAGCCGACGCCCAACAACATATCGGACATCGCGATGCTCGCCATGAACGTGGATAAACTGTTTTCGATGCCAGCCTGCCAGTTCGGTTCTTTTGCGCCGGTCGCAAACGATCCCATCGAAAGCGGAATGTTGTAAAAATCGGAAAGTACGTTCGTCGCCGCGCCGAAGAGAAAATCTTCGGGGCCGCCGCCAGTATACGCGCCGGAGCGAAGATCAGACGCGGTTAGAGCCGCGGCATAAAAGACTGGCGCGCCGGGATAAGCCAACTGTAATAATGCCGTTCCGGCAATCACTCCCGCATTGCCCACTGCAAGCGTACCAGCCATTGTCGCAGGTCCTGTTGTTAAACACGCCGACATCGTCATGAAGCCGGTGGGGATTCCGGCTTCGGCCGCCAGCAAAGCCGCGTCGAGCGAGCCGCCATCATGTCCGAGCGGAGGCGCAGTGCATTGCATCAACGAAAGTACCGGGCGTTTGCGAAGCGCTTCTTTTCCTCCCGCGATTATCGAAGCCATTTCAAGCGCGGCTTTGGCTTCGCTGATGCTATAAATGCTTTCGGTTTGAACATGCTTTGTGGAATTTTCCCAAATGGCTTTGATCTCATGCAGGCCGCGCGTTTCCGGCGGAACATCCTGTGCGGAAACAGGCACCCAGTGAAATGCCACTTCTTCGGTCGCGTCGGCGATGCGCGCAATATCGATCACGTCTTGAAGTTTCGACATGCGCCGCTGACCGGTTTGAATATCGAGCACTTCCACGCCGCAGCCATCCGTGCCGACAAAAACGTGATTGCCATCCAGCGGCAAGTCCTGAATCGGATCGCGCGCTGCCAACGGATAAACCGGCGGACATTTCTTCAACGCGGCTTCGATCAATTCGCCTTTTGCCTTGACGATTTTTCGTTCGCGATCAACCTCGGCTCCGTGCGCCGCCCAAATATCCAGCGCGCGTTTCGACGGAAATTTTATGCCGACTTTTTCGATGATCCACAATGTGGCGTCGTGAATCTTTTTGACT
>PLNY01000065.1 GCA_003141915.1 Anaerolineae bacterium
TCCGGCTGTGAGTTGGACAGGACGTAGCGGAGAGGACTGAGTGTGTCCTCGTTCTCGCCAACCAAAAGTATCGTGCGTGACGGCCTCATGCGCTTACCTCTGGAAACTCTCTGACTCGGATTTCGTGCGGCCATTCCGACATATCACCGCCTTTAGAATCTCGCTTGACGCGATGTTCACCATTTTGAAAGACATTCGAGCCAAGTTGCTTCATGAAAAAGCTAATGCCGTATCTTTTGCAGTCATTGAGTAGGTTTTCAGCCCACTCATATCGCATCGGGCGAGCCTTCGGACCCGACTCACCCCCGCATATAACGAGCTGCAACCCGTAGCATAGCGGCGGCTCAATAGGCATTCCTTGGCATCCGCACTCTCGACCAGAACAGCACATCTCAGGACCGTTAGGCCAGATAGTCTTTGGATAACCAAGATCAATATCGCCAATGAGCGGCTCCGCCGAGATGAAATGAACTTTAGCTGGAACTTGACAGAGAATAGGAATTCTTTCGTCCGCGTACTTCTGATTCTCACAGCTTGTGCCAACCCATACATTAGGTAAAGGCCACGGCATATCCGCGTTATTGTTTAGCGGGAGCATATCGAAGGCCGAAGGAAAGAATCGGGCAGGACGACCGTATGCCTCTTCAATAATACCTCTTGTCACTCCGCCATTGCGGATTTCATTGGAAAAGTATTTCAGCATGACTTCAGGGCGCTTCGTTAGGAATTGATGCGTGATGTGCGGAGTTAAGGCGCAAACTGCCATACATTTGTCGATCATAGTGAACGGAACCCACTCACCGAATATATCAGTCATGTCGCCCCAAAACACCTTGCAGGGCTTTTTGTGTTTGAGGACAGACAATAACTGTTTTTCGTCTACAACAAACTCACCCGCAGCAATCCCCTGTGCAGTATAACCAGGGAATGAAACCGTGGCGGTCTTAGGCCAAAAGCGGCGCGTGATTGACTCTGCGTAACATGCTTGACACCCAGGTGAGCGGCGTTGGCACATGTTGGTAAAAAACTGAGAACCGAAAGGACGAAACTTAATCGGATTAACGCTATAGTCGCACCACTCAATACTTGTCTTTTGCATTGTTCCCTCCATACGGTAAATCATAAGTACCATGTCCAGTACGAATAATCAATCCTTTTCGCTTCATTTTAGAAAGACATACCGCTAAGGCTTGTTTTGTAATATCAATCGCTTCAATCATACGCGCTCTAGTTTTCACTCCTGAACAAATAAGTGATACAATTTTCTGCTGAGTTGGTGCCTCGAATGGATTATGCCCAGACACATACATTCTAGGGCGTCCAGTCTCGTCATATTTGAGGAATTCTGATCCGCAACCGCACATGCAGACAATAAGAGGATTTTCTTCGTCAGGTAGACGATTGTTAAATCCCTTTTTGCGGTGCAATACTTTGTGATGAGCTAGACTCTCAACTACTTCTAGGTTATCTGGATCATTGTTCTCTTTATTATGATCCTTGTGGTGAACTTGTTCTCCTTTGCGGAGTTTACGCCCAATCTTCTGCTGCGCAACTAGTTTATGCTCGTAAGCATACCCGCGCACATCGGCGTCGGGATGGCCGACACCGACACGAATGAGGATGTAGCCGTTTGAGGCGATAGAGCGACCGCCACGCCAATTGTTGTTGTTTTGTCTAGTTTGGCGTTTACCCATTCTGTTTCCTCGCTTCCAAAAGCCTGCGGCAGTGCCTAATCCGTTTCTGTCCTGAGTCCGTACAGCACGGCTCCCCTACTTGAGCGCCGCAAGACTCAACGAGAGGACAAGCTACAGCCATTGCTTCCTGATCCTCACGCTCTATCCGTGCGTTGAACTCATTGATTCCTTCTTCATCAGTGCATAGTGCTGAATGTTTCAATGTATTCTCCCTAGAATGGTATTATGTCCTGTGGCTCTTCTTTCTTCCCTTTTTTGCCTGATTGCTTGAAGTTGTATTGCGGGGTAGGAGGATCGACTTCTTCGAGTTTCAGCATCTTCTCATAGCCGTCAATGCGGTAGTAGATAGGATTAGCCGCACACTCTGCCTTGCATTGAAACTCTGCTTTGCGTATCTGATCTTTCGGTTGTGCATCAGGATTCTCAATGCTTAATCCGATAGCCCACTCTCTCCACCCTAAAATACCAGACCCTCTAGCTCTGTCGAAGATCGTGCCACGATCACTTTTGGAAACGTGATGGACAAGACCTACTTGACATTTCGCCTCTCTCCCAATCCGCTTGGCTGTCTCAAGAACTGCTGCTGTTTCTTGTGAATCATTTTCATTACCGTGCCAGAGGACGCGGAAGACATCGAAGAAGCATATCTGAATCTGTCTCTCTTTGATGGACTCGATGATCTCCTGAATATCAGCCTCGTTTTGCAGCGTCCATGTCTCTCTCTGTGACCGCGTGTGGATGTAAAGCCAATCCTCTAGGTCGATTCCTTGAAGAAACATCGCCAAGGACTCAGAGGCACCTTCCCGTAGCCTCTTGAGCCTACTCTGCGACAGGCCGGGAGCATCCTCCCTTGTCACAAGTCCAACTCTTACACGTTTCGGAACTTTGTGGTGGAACCACGATACACCAGCAACCAAATGCAGCGCAAGATCAAAAACAGCAAGAGACTTAGATGTACCGGGGTCGCCAAGGATTAAGCCGTTGCCTTCTTTTTGAATAAGCCCATCCACAGTCCATTCGATAACGTCAGGATAAGAACTAACAAACGTCCTGTATCCCA
>PLNY01000351.1 GCA_003141915.1 Anaerolineae bacterium
TGAGTCGCATAGGAAGCGGATGGCGAATAAAAGATATTATTCGTCACCACCTCGTTGACCGGATAAAACGTGGTCCCGCTTGTAAATCTCAACCAAAGCGAGGGGCCGCTGTTCGTGCCATTCGCACATGTGTTGTGATTGATCGTCAGTCCATTGGCTGACATAATCAAGAAGCACGGATTAGTGGGATAACTATAAATCAAGTTGCCTGAAATCGTTGTGTTCGTGTTTTGACTTCTATACTCGACTCCGCCTTGCGTTACCCAGCCGGAACTGCCGCCGCCGTTCCCATAGTTGACCACATAGATTCCCGCTCCATTGACAATGCTATAAACTGTGTTGCCTTGCACGAGTCCGTTGAACGAGTCTTCGAGAAATATTCCCGAGCCCCAATTCCCAACCCCGGCATCGTAAATCGTGTTTCCGACCACCTTGCAGCCCTGGACGGCAACCGACGCGCCGTCACAGTCCACGCCATGTTGAACGTTATAAACTGTGTTGCCTTCAATGAGTGAATTTATGCTTCCGTATCCGGTCCAGATGCCTCGCACGGTGTAATTATGAACGGTAGTCGCTTCAACCGTATTATTGCTTCCGGTGTAAAAATGAACCGCATCATTAAATGTGTATCCTGTTCCGTTGAATATGCAATTTGTAACCGTGTTATTCGACCCATTAAAATACACCATGCCTACATCGGAGCAGTTTTGCAAGGTGATATTTGACGCGCCCTTGAAGTTCAGATTTTCAGTCAAGCCGCCTGAATCCTCGCCGCCGCCCGAACCGAAACTCGATATAAACGAAACCCCGCTAAAAACATAATAATTATGTGTCCCGGATGTAACCGTCACCGAAGAGCCGGAATTGACGCTTACTGGTCCGTTGTAGCTTTGAATGGTAATGGGAGAACCTGCCGCGCCCGAAGTCTTGATTGTCAAACTCTCGTTATATGTCCCCGCAGATATATTGCAGGTATTTCCTACCTGAACCACATTGAGGCATTTCTGAATGGTGAGAAATGGGGATGATACACTTCCCGCATTGGAATCGCTTCCGGCAGGTGCAACGTAATATACAGCAGATGCTGCCAGCGGCTGAGCTGCTGTGGATGTCATAGTCTGCCCCGTCAGTGCTTTTACATTGGTATAGCTCTCAAACAACAAAACGAGACATATGCTTATACCAATCAGTTTGCTGGTCACTAAATTCATCACTTTCTCCTATTCAAAACAACCTGTAAGACCGCAGGTCGTTTGTTATAATCATGAACAAAATAGTCTGGCGATCATGTCAATCTGTCGCTTTAAACCTGTGGCTTTGCATCTCTGGCTCTTATCGGGTCAGCATTTTCTTTTTGAAATTCTCTTTTTAAGATTCGCGCGATCTGTGATAATGCATCGGGATTATTGCATAAGCCAAAAGATAATGGCAGGGAAAAAACGCCAACATATTTGTAAACTTGCATAAAAGCAAGAATCAGAAATAGAAAGGCCTAATTCCGGCGCTCTTACCAACATTTCCCATCGGCATTAAAGTTAAATTAACAAGTTCTTGCAAATTTAAAAGGCGAAAGGATGGTTTTGACTTGCGAACCTTTTGTTCACTCAGAGATTCACGATGGCTGTTTTATTGGCTTTAGGTTTNNTTATCTAAGCGGCTCACTCCCTTTTTCGATCTGGATCACGCGCCTCGTCAAAGGAGTGGACATACGTGACACGGGGTCGGGCCACGCCACGACGACCAATACGATTCGCGAAGCTGGATTGGGGCCGGGCGCGCTGGTCTTTATCCTTGACTTCGCCAAAGGTTTCATTCCGATCTGGCTGGCGTTTCATTATGGTTCGGGACCACAGAACCATTATGGTTCTTCCGTTTGGATTGTGCCCATCACTGCCGCGTGTGTTGTGATCGGGCATTGCTGGCCGGTCTTTGCGCAATTTCGCGGCGGCATGGGATTAGCTTGCGCGGGCGGCGGATTATTAGCAGTAAGTCCGTTGTCTTTTCTTATATCGATCGCAATATTAATTGCGCTGGTTTTGATCCTTCGTCATCCCGCGCGCGCCAGTGTCTTGACCGGTGTCGTCGCCGCACCCGCGCTATGGTTTTTTGGTCTGCACGGAGTCGAGTTTTGGATCGCGGTTGCAGCGGGAATCGTGATCGCATGCCGTTTTCTGATAGACTGGAATCGGAAGTACCACGAACTCTGGCTCGACCGCAAGAAACCTGAATAAATTTTCGAAAAGGTGTATCATTCGATAATCCTACAGAAACAGTGAGGAGTTATGGCCTTCAATCTTGTCCGTTATTCCCAGCAGGACCCACAATGGAAGAACAGCAAAATCGGTCCCGGCCCCGATACGATTGGTTATATCGGCTGCGCATTGACCAGTCTGGCAATGTATGCGAGCAGTTGGGGATTCACTGAAACTCCCGCCACGTTGAATCAAAAATTAACCGCCAATGGCGGCGTCACCTCTGACGAACTTTTAGTGTGGGGCGCCATCAGCCAGCTTTATCCGCAAATCCAAAGCACGGGTCTCACCCTATGCGCCAACACGGATGCGCCCATTTCACTAATCAACACTTCGCTGATGGTGGGCCAGCCGGTGATCGTTGAAGTGGATTATTCGCCTGACCCTGGCTTACAGACTCACTGGGTGCTTCTTTACGCCCAACAGGGCAACGATTATCTGATTCAGGATCCGTGGCCTTTTCCGCCGGAGACAACTCCGGTTACGCTGATGACTCGCTTCAATCAGGGACAACCGCTTCAACGCGCGATCAAAGCCGTAGCCTGGTATAAGTGCAGCGCAAGCACACCCACTTCATCCGGGACTTCAAGCGGCTCCACCACAACCACGCCACCCAATTCATTACCTCCCGCCGTCCAAACGGGTTTATATGTGCAAGTGGTCGCGAGCGTGACTGCCGGTCTTCGATTGCACACTCAACCCTCCGCTGATTCGCCGGCCAACGCCGCCGAAATGCCGGGCGTGCAATTGCAGGTGATCGAAGATAAAACCGGCGCGCTGTCAAAGATCGGAGTCACCAATCAATGGCTTTACGTGGCTGATCCATCCGGCAATCAGGGATATGTCGCGGCGTGGTACGTGCAACAGGTTCAGGGTTCCGCGTCAGGCTCTATTGCCGCGCCCGCTTCCACGTCAACGCCTGCGCCGGTTCCTGCATCCACACCAAGCACGCCGTCGCCTGCATCTACTCCATCCACGCCAACACCGCCCGCTTCTTCATCACAAGCTCCGGCTTCCCAACCGCAGCGATTGATGCTCAAAGTGGCAGATGCTGTAGGCACAGGCGGATTACGTTTGCGTGCATTTCCCTCGCTCGCCGGATCATTGGTCGGCATCGAAAAAGCAGGGGCATTCTTAACGGTCATCGAGCCGCCCAATTCAGCGCTCGTCAAAGTTGGGGTTGTGAATCAGTGGATCAACGTGCGTGACCCGAACGGATTACGCGGTTATGTGATGGCTTCTTATGTATCAGTGGCATAATGGACGAAGCATGGCAATCTCATTCTTTCAAGGAATGGATTGCTCATCTGCACTCCCTGGCACTTGCCCTGGGCGCAAGTGCGCAGCGCAGGTGCAAGTGTTGTCACTATGCTCCTCACAATGACATTTGAGGTTATATTTTGAAAAATAAAAATCCCGTTACATTCGCAATGATCTTGTGGAGTGTGCTTACGGTCCTCATTGCCGCAAGCATACTCTTTATTTTTCTGCGATGGGGCCAAAAAGGATTTGGGCTTTTCATCGAGCAATGGCCGCTGGAGTACCTGCCGATCACGCTGGCATCGGTGACATTCACCTGGCTGCTGCTTGGCGCGCTGATCTATCTTCTTTACGCAAAGCGCGTCAACGCAGATAATGGATGGGGTGTTGGCGGCTTCTTTTTGGTCGGCTTTACTTACCTCAATATACTAAGTGAGCGAATTCATTACGGCGATTACACATATTATTTCGAAGCCGCCGCCGATTTATTGAAACACAAGCCGCTGCCCGATACATATTTATATCCGCCGCTTTGGGCGACTCTCTTGCAATTCATCGTGCCATTCGGTGAGGATAACTTCCTGCTCATTTTATGGATCGCCAATTTTCTTGCGCTGCTGCTCTTTTATATCCTGCTTTATCGCGTGCTGAAACATTACGGCTTTTCGACGCGCCTCGCCGCAATTGCCACAACGCTTTTCGTATTGGTCAACACGCCTCTCTTCCGAACCATATTCTACGTTCAAGTCAACATTTATGCGCTTGATCTCGCGTTCCTGAGTCTGCTCCTTTATCCGAAACGATCATTCCTTTCCGCCCTGATGCTGGCGCTGGCTGTGCATCTCAAAAGTTCGCCGATTGTTCTGGTCCTCGCTTTTCTGCTGGAACTGGACTGGCGCTGGCTCGGATGGTTTGTGTTGAGCTTGATTCTGGTTGCCATGTTCACGGTGGCGATTGACGGCTTTTATCCATTCATTGACTTCTTGCAAATCGCTCTGAGATTGAGTTCTTCGACTTCACCAACCATAACCACCCCAATCGCTTCCATTAAATCTAATTTTCATGAGACCTCGTTTGACTCTTTCTTTCGACCCTTTATTCCGTTCTTACATCTCAACCCAATCTGGGCGCGCATCTGGACGTATGCATCCAAAGCGATTCTTTTAGCTGCGTCGCTGTTTGTGATGTTTCAATCTATGCGCCGTGAAATCTTCTTCTCGCCCTCACCTGCCCCTCTCCCAACGGGAGAAGGAAGGAAGAGTGAGGAAATACGGGGTGTGCGGCTCGCAAATGCTTTGCCGCCGCTTTTTATTCTGATGACGCTGGCCTCGCCGGTGGTTTGGGAACATCACGGGGTCTTCGTCGCCTTATCGTTCCTGATCTTGATCAAACGTCTCGAGACGCCCGCCGAATGGACAATCTTTGGCTTTGCATATTTTCTGGAATTCATCGTGCCAACGTTCGACTTTTTCCCGTGGTCTTACGGACGCTTGCTCGCGCCGCTCATCGTTTTATGGCTGATGTGGAAAGCAGCCAAAAAGCAAACCCCGTCGCGTTGCTTTACCGCCTTCAACGACTGGCTGAACAATCTGCCTGCGTTCGGAATTTGACGGATATTTCAGAAGATGCATCAATCTTGCGCCGCTTTATAGCCGATTGCCTGATGAACATAAAGATTCGCGGAAATAATTTACCCCTGCTCTTGCAATTTCTTAAGCTCCATTGGGCGGGGATTGTATCCTTTTTGTGTGCCACTACGTTCTTCACACTCTACCTGTCAATATTTCGATTGAGTTATCTGGTGAATGATGACCTCACCATGATCTCTTTGGTCTCAGGGTATTTGGGGGGCAAGCCTGTCCCGTTCATGGTCTATAGCAACGTAATTTGGGGATTCCTTCTAATTCCACTGTATGCAATCCACAGCAGTCTAAATTGGGAAATTTGGCTGTTCCTCCTGATTAATTTTCTTTCCGTATGGGCTCTCGTTTATATTGCAGTATCCCGTCCGTTGCCCGCCATTTACAAGATTGCCGGTGTGTTAGCTATTCTAACCTGCGATGGTTTTTTCCTGCTCAATATTACTTTTACGCTGATCGCTACGTTTGCGGCTCTTGCAGGGTCTTGCTTGATTCTTATGACAGCGTATTCCCTAATTCCCATGAAGAGACAGCTATTGGTCTACGGAGGTTTATTAATTCTGATCGGCAGCCTCATCCGCATAGAATCGGTTTTCCTCGTTTTGCTGGTGATTCTTCCGTCTTCATTGATCATCTATCGCGTTTTTGATATTAAAGTGTCGGCTATTACATTCGGGATCACAATCATCATGATCGCTGGCTGTTATGCATTTGACAAAATCTATGTGGGGATGCATCCCGACTGGAACTCCTATTATGCCTATAGCGACGTCAGATCGATGATCTTCGATACTCCCAGGGCTCACATTGAAAATATAGGGGATGTTCTCCCTGATGTCGGCTGGACCTGGAATGATTATGAGTTGTTTATGAACTGGTTTTTCCCCGATCAGAAGGTCTATTCGCTTTCAAAGCTTCAGTATCTGGTGGATCATGTCTCCGATCAAGAGGGCAGTATGTCTGGTGCAATGCTGTCGTATTTCCATTTTCACCATATCTTTAACGCTCGTGACGGCTTCCCGTACCTGCTGATCATTACTGCCACATGGCTTCTCGCGCTGGTTCATCAGTCCCTAAGGAGGGCTCTTCCGGCATTGGCTGCGCTGTTGGTAAGCTCTTTAATTTTGATCCTTTATCTTGTGTGGAAAGAGAATGTTCCTCTTCATGTTTGGTATTCTTTTCTTGCCACCGTGGGGATTTTTGGTCTTTGTGTTCTGAATTGGAATATGATCGCGGCTAAATCCCGACATCCCAACCCAGCAAAAAAGGCCCTTTCACGGATCGGCGCATCGGCCTTCCTTATTATGACTGCGGTTGCCCTTTCGCTTGTCTTGTATTGGGCTTTGATTATAACGAAAGAAAATATTTCGAAGCAATCAGCTTATCAACAAACGTTGACCGATTTGGACGTTCTTCAGGCTCAGGGAAAGATTCCATCGAACACCCTGATTATTTCACCCGCTGCCGGCATTCCTATTGAGTGGGCCAATCCCTTGTTTTTGAATTTACCCAATGTCCACTATTTCCAAATGGAATGGCTCACATTTTCCCCGGTCTATGACGAAGTGCTTCGCAGTTATGGTGTGGAATCTTTGCCGGCTGGTATTTATCAAAAAAACAATATATATCTGACAACCAAAACGTCCATGATTCCCAGTATTGTTCAGTCCATTAGAGAAAACGAGAGAGTTGATGTGCAGCCAGAGCTTATAGATGACAAGACTCTGACGCTGTACCGTTTAATAGAACAGCCAAAATGAGGGGATTAGGTTCAAACTGCTTATCGTTTTAAATTCAAAAATAAAGCATTTCTAAGAAAACGTTGGGGGTACGCAAGCCAAACGATGTAAATCTTGCATCAGATCATTATCCCGTTATAGCAGAGTTTGATTTTACGAAGTAGATATCATCAAACTATTCAACGCCTGCACAAACACATCTACCATCTTCTCCAAATTGATCTCTTCCGAAACAATGCGATACGACTCTGCGCCCATCGTTCGCAATCGCACCACATCGGATAACGCCAAACACATCGTGCGGACCAGCGCATCATAATCATCGGGCGGAATTTGCCAGCCATTCGACTCACGCACCAGATCATCCTGCGTGCCGTCGCCTTTCGCAACGATGATCGACAAGCCATAACTCATCGCTTCTTGAACTGCAAGACCGCCGGTTCCGGGCAGGACAAATAAATCGGCTTCCGTGAAATAAGGCTTCAACTCCGCTCCATGCTTCGCACCGATAAATTCCGCCGATGGATAGTTTTGTTTTGCCAGCGATTCCAAATGCTCGCG
>PLNY01000396.1 GCA_003141915.1 Anaerolineae bacterium
TTGATTCCAGTCCCGAAGAACTCAAGTCGCTCATTGACGACAACACAATGATCGTCATTGTTCAATATCCCGATTTCTTCGGACGCATCTACGATTACACCAAACTGATCGAAGCCGCGCATGGCAAAGGCTCGCTGATTTGCGTCGTTGCGAATCCAACTGCGCTGGCATTGTTCAAGACACCAGGCGAAATGGGCGCAGACATTGTGGTCGGTGACGGACAGCCGCTCGGTATCCCGATGTGGTATGGCGGCCCGACGCTCGGTTTCTTTACCACCAAGAAATCCTACGTTCACAAAATGGCGGGCCGTCTCGTCGGCGAAACCGTTGATAGCCGCGGTCAACGCGCTTACGTTCTGACGCTGACAGCGCGCGAACAACACATCAAGCGCGAACGCGCTACGTCCAACATTTGCACCAATGAAGGTTTGCTCGCGCTCGGTTCAGCGATTTATATGTCGGTGCTTGGCAAGAGCGGAATGAAACAAGTTGCCGAGCTGTGTTATCACAAAGCGCATTACGCCGCGGAGCAGTTGAGCAAAATCAAAGGCATGGGCTTGTGTTTCACCGAGCCGTTCTTCCATGAATTTGCGTTGTGCGTCAACCAACCTGCCGAGGAAGTCAACGCCCATTTGCTTGAGCACGGCATCATTGGTGGTTATGCCCTTGGCAACGATTATCCCGCGTTGAAAAATCATTTATTGATCGCAGTAACGGAGATGAATTCAAAAGAAGAAATTGACACATTGGTGGATGTTCTTTCAGAGGTGGATCATGAATAACATTTCACCAAAGATTGTTGAGCCAACCATCTTCGATTTATCATCACCGGGACGCGTCGGCGTTTCTTTCCCCGACCCGGATGTGCCGCGCGCCGAATTACCTAAGTCCATGCTGAGAGCGGATCTACCTCTCCCCGAACTCGCAGAAGTAGATGTNNGTGCACGATGAAATACAACCCGAAGATTGATGAAGATACTTGCCGATTGCCCGGTTTTCTTTACACACATCCGCTTCAACCCATTGAAACGGTTCAAGGCAATTTGGCATTGATGTATCAATTGCAGGAATGGCTGAAAGAGATCAGCGGCTTTGCGGCGGTAACGCTTCAACCTGCGGCCGGTGCACATGGAGAATTCACTGGCGTGCTCATCATGCGCGCCTATCACAAATCACGCGGCGACGCGAAACGCGTCAAGATGCTGATTCCCGATTCGGCACACGGAACGAATCCAGCATCTGCTGGCATGATGGGATTGCAGATTGTACAAATCCCATCCGATGCGCGCGGCAACGTAGATCTCAAAGCGTTGAAAGCCCAATGCGACGATACCGTGCTCGGCATGATGTTGACCAATCCAAATACGCTCGGCTTGTTCGATGAACACATCGAGGAAGTGTGCAAGATCATCCACGATTGCGGCGGCTTAATGTACGGCGATGGCGCCAATCTCAACGCGTTGCTTGGCATCGTTCGCCCCGCCGAAATCGGCTTTGATTTGATGCACTTTAATTTGCACAAAACGTTTGCAGTGCCGCACGGAGGCGGCGGACCCGGTTCGGGTCCGGTTGGAGTCGCCGCGCATCTCGCAGATTTTCTGCCAGAGCCATTGGTCGGTATCCTTGAAGAAGGCGACGATGAAACGCCTCCGCTGTTCGGTTTCGTCAAACCCGCGAAATCCATCGGCCGCATGAAAGCCTTCCACGGACATTTCGGCGGCGGATTCGTTCGAGCGTTTACCTATATCGCCATGCACGGTCCGGACGGTCTGAAAGATATTTCGCAGTACGCGGTGCTGAACGCAAATTATCTGCTTGCGCGACTACGCAACACCTATCGCGTTCCGTTCGACCGCATCTGCATGCACGAGTTTGTTGCCGAGGGACAATTCGCAGGTTCAGATGTCCGCGCTTTGGATATCGCCAAGCGCCTGATGGATTACAACTTCCATCCGCCGACGAACTATTTCCCGCTCATCGTGCATGAAGCGCTGATGATCGAGCCAACCGAGACCGAAAACAAAGACACGCTCGATGCCTTCGCCGACGCGTTGATCAAGATCGCAGAAGAAGCCAAGACGCAACCTGAACTTCTTCACAACGCACCAAGCACCACTCAATTTGGCCGCATGGACGAAGTTAAGGCTGCTCGCGAATTAGTGTTGTGCTGTTGGCTGCCGGAAGATTACGAACAACAGGAATAAGTAAAATAGACCTCCGAGATTCCGGAATCTCGGAGGTCTTTGGTTCAAGAAAATATAGATCATTTGCTAAAAAACATTATTTCGCCTGTTCCGCTTCCTGAGCCATCATGACGACATACCGTTCATCTTGAATCTCGCTTTGATTCACGAAGAATTTATACGTGGTCAACTTGCCTGCCTGACCCGCGAACTGCAAGACATAATCTTTTAAAGACCTCTCACGATTCAATGCGCGCAAAAAATCCGCCCGCTGATATGCATCCCAAGTCCCAAGTTCGAGCAAAGTACGCCCGACCACATCCCTTCTTTCATAACCCAGCTTGAGCAGGAAGGTTCGATTCACTTCAACGATTCTTTCGTCGCTGGAGCGATAAACGATGATCAACGGAATCTCAGCCGTCCCTGCAATTGATTCACCCGAAATCCGTTTCTCGGCATGACGCCGCTCGGTCACATCGGCAAGAATGATGGTGCGGCCCAATTCCCGGCCATTCGTCCCGCGGATCTTTGAAATATTGACATCAAAAAATACCAAACCAAAATTAGGGAGGTTTAAATCTATTTCATCGCGCTTGACCGAGGCTTGAACCGCAACTNNAAAATAATAATCGAACACGTTATTGATGAATACGATATGACCCTGGTTGTTCAGCACAATCACCACTTCATCCATGCTTTCCAAGATGGTTTCGCTCGCGATCCGCATGATGTCGAGAATGCCGAAGCGGAATAATCCGATGCTGTAAATGAGCGTGGAGACCGCAAAACTGATCGGTGTTATATCCAGGTATGGAATGGGAATCAATTTGAATAGATAGAGAAAACTTCCTGTTCCAGTGAAGATGGCACCCAAGGCAATAATCCCTGCCTGAAGCTTGAATTCCGGCGGGCTGGAAATTGCCCTGATAATCAAGATCATTAGGCCGCTAAGCACACAAAGATAGGAATAAGCCGCCCATATCCAAAACGCGGTACCATGATCCACCGCCAGCAAATAAAAACCATTTATCGTTTGCTGACTAATATGACTCCAAATCAAACCGTGAAGGTCATTCGTCCAAACCAGGATTAATGTAATTAATGGAATGATCCAGAACAGTGCGACCCATCGCTGGATTTTTTGTCTATAACCTGAATACTCAACCGCAAAAAGGAGAAAGAACACGGGTACATTCACAATCCCGATATATTCCATCTTCGACCATAACAATTCCCAGCTCGGCTGAGAGCTGGCAAGCTCGAACGCATAAGTAAACGACCACCAACCGATCGCGATCATCATTCCCAAAAGAGGCAGGGAACCGGTGACGCGACGCCGTCGGGCAACCACAAAAGCATTTACAGTGCTGATCGAGCCAGCGATCAAAAGAGGAATAACAAAGGGATTACTTAGCCATTGCATTTGGCGCTTCCCGATTTTCCTTCAAGGGAAATAGGCAAAGATATGTTTTATTATATCGTTTTCCCGTGTTTGAAACCGTTGACTTGAAAACTTGTATGGCTTTAGCAATTAATGAATAAGATCGCAAAGTGAAGAGCGCTGCCGGCTAACCGCGGAGCTAATAGCAATCATACGCTGTATTGCTCGGCGTATGTACTTGTCTTGTCGAGGAATTCCAATGGTATCCGTTCGCCAACTGGGGCAATACTCTCTCCATCGCCTTATCTGCAAACCAATCTGAAAAAGTAAAGGAGCGCCAATCCATTGTCGAGGGCTGTGTAGTCGCATTGTGACGACAAAGCAGGATGGCGCCAATTGCTTCATGGATCGATGGAGAAACAGAAGGCGAAAGGAATTCATCTACCAGCACAGGAACTGAATCGGTCGAAAGCGAAGCCAGGTCAGCGACATTCAGATACTTGCCCCGCTCGGCACGCAAAATACTTTGTTCAGCCGTGAACCCATCCACATTGAGCAAGCTGAGCGAAATGGCAAATCCCAGTGCTGCAATGACACAAGCAAGCGCAAAGGTGCGCTCATGATGAAGGATTTCAAGCACGACAACTGCAACCAGCAAGAGAGCAAGCCAGATGTAAAAAACATGAGAATAAGTTCGCAAACGGAAGAACCCATGAGCCAGCTCGTTCAACGTGAGACGCTGATATGCCGAGACCAAGATGACCATCACCAGCGCGACGAGGACAACGCTCAAACCGGAATAGGCGCGCTTTTGCGCTTCATTCTTCCGACGAGTGATCGTGCTCAATCCAATAATCATGAGCAAACTCAAAAAGGCGACTGCCGCCAACTCGCCAAAACCGCGGCGGGCGTATTCAGAGTCGGTCAGCCCTCCGACCCCAAGATTCACCTGGCCGCCAAAGAAATATTTGAACTGCACAATGACAAAGGCCGTGAAGAGAATGACCACGCTTCCCAGCACAATCGCAGTTTCAGTAAAACCGAGAAATTGGGAAACGAGCGGTTTGTCCTTGCCGATCAGTTTTTCATCCTTGCGTTGCGACGCGGCGTGAAGAAAGATTCCAGCCAGGATGTATGCAATGAAGAGAATATAACAAAGACGGAAGATGTATTCGGGAAATGTATCCAGATTGAAAAACAACTTCAGGAACTCGTTAAGTTTATTACTGAAGATCGTGTCCGCAGAAGCCAGCAGGGCCGAAAAGATCGCAAGGATAGGAATTGCAATCACAATGCCGCGCAAGAGGGGCCAAAGATTGAGTCTCTTCGCGGATATTCCGCTTTCCGCTTGCTCGCGCTTGACTTCAGCATAGAAATCCATCGGCCGCGCGATCATACTTCCCATAAGCTTTAGAAAACCATATCCATAATCGGCCAGGCTATATTCGAACCAGTGTCCGCCGATGAATGTTACCGCCAATAGACCCATCAGGAAAAACGTGAATAGGATTCCGAGGAAGAGGGTCATCGGTTCGGTGCGGACGAAAGTGATGGCCGCGAAAAACAAAATCAGCGGAATCAACCATAATGTCCCGCGCGCGGGGCGCAAATGATTAATCCCTAGCAGAAGCAATCCGCTGATTAAACATAGCGCAGTGAAGATGGCGAAATTAATCCCGAAGGATTGCTTCCAAAATAGAAAGTCGAACAACCAGCCTAGCACAATTGCTATGACCCAGAGCAGGTTTGGATTTTTCTTCATGGCTATGATCTCCTATATGAATTTCCCGCAATATAGCAGATGAGTTCTCGCGGAGTCTCTCAAATCCTATCACTTTTTCTTCTCAATTACAATTTCCTTAGAATTCAATTCAGCCTATTGACATCCAATTCAAGGTATGTAATACTCTTATCGTAATTGAGGGCGGATCAACAACTTATTGCCATCCTTATAGAAAGGAGGAGGTGATGTCCAACATGGAAAGTAGTATGCAACCCAGCGCTATGGCATCCCTCCTCAAGTAACAAAGGATTGCCATAGCGCGCCACGAATGCCATCCCAACGGATGGCATTCTGGTTTAAGATAAGGCAAGCATCCCTCAGCGCCACATGATGGTGCTGCAATATCAAAAGAGATTGATGTATTCGGTTTGCCAAATTATTTCCGGTAAAATTATATTTCTTTAATCGGAAGGATGCAATCACCGCGTAAGAACAATGGAATCCGATCCAGAGGCGCTTCAACGGAGAGCCATTGTCCCCCATCGAAAACCTGATCTGTCCATGCATCCTTCCAGGTGCTATCGGCGGGCAAATATACTCGTCTCTGATAGGTATCGGCATCCAAAATCGGCGCTACCAGCAAATCCGTTCCAAACATATATTCATCATCAACCTGATGACAAATGGGATCAGAGGGAAAGTCAACAAAAAGGGGATGCATGGGCGAAACACCTGTGTTGGATGTTTTCGTCATCTGAGCCATAATATAAGGCCGCAATCGTTCACGAAGAAACATATATTTTTGGATGATTTCGTACGCAAGATCACCAAAAGACCAAACTTCGTTTGGCGCCCCATTAAAATCATCTTTATTAGGCATTCGATGACCGTGTAAACGAAAAATGGGGCAGAAAACTCCAAATTGGAACCAGCGGATTATTAACTGCCGGAAATATGGCGATGTAGGATCTCCTCCGCGGAAACCACCAATATCTGCAGTCCACCAAGGAATCCCACTTATGCCCATATTCAAACCTGCCTTAACCTGGGCACGCAGTGATGAAAAAGTCGACATTATATCTCCGGACCAGACTGCCGCACCATAACGCTGGCTACCGGCCCATGCCGAGCGGCACAAAAACAAAGGTGCTTTTTCTCCTTCTGCCAGCATACCTTCGTAGAATCCTCGGACATGATCGAGTGGATAAATATTAGCTACGGCCTCCCCATCCCCTGCATAAAAGCGCAGATTTTCTGGCATAGNNCATGTTGGTAATATCCTTCCTTGGCCTTTTCCCAAATAAATTTTCTTGCACCAGGATGCGTGGAGTCGTAATAATGAAGATAAATTCCGTCTTCAGCGTGATTATCCACAAAATACATCTGTGCGGCAGGACCCAATTTATTACGAATAATATATTGATTCTTCCACATCTCCGGGAAATTCTTGGATAGACGGCTAACTGTAGGCCAGAGCGACACCATCACTTTAATTCCCAATTCTTCTAATCTTTTTACCATCCCCGCGGGATCTGGCCAGTATTGCAGGTCAAACTGCCATTCCCCCTGCCGGGTCCAGTGAAAAAAGTCAATGACGATCACTGACAACGGTAAATTGCGTTCGTGATATTCCCTGGCAACCGACTCTAATTCCTCCTGGCTTGCATAACGCAATTTGCTTTGCCAGAATCCTGACGCCCAATCAGGGAACGCGGGAGCATGTCCAGTGACATCAGCATAATTGGACAAGATCTCTGCAGGATCTCTATCTGTGGTTATCCAATAATCGATTTGAGGTGTGGCTTCAGCAACCCACCGAGTGGCATTAGCCCCAAGCTCTACCCGCCCAACTGCAGGGTTATTCCAAAGAAATCCGTAGCCTCTACTGGAAAGTAAAAAGGGAATGCTGACTTCGGTATTACGCTGGATGAGTTCAATCACGCAACCCTTTTGATCCAAGCGGCCATGTTGATGTTGTCCCAGTCCATAGATATGTTCATCATCATAGGCTTCAAAACAACAATCAATATGGAATAAATCCCCTTTGATGTACTTATAGGCTCTAGCCGGAATCGAAATCAAATGAATTGGTTTTTCTTTTAGTAATTCTTTTCCGTTATTCACATTCATAAAAGACAATTCACCCTTGGAGCTAATATTGGTTTTTATCTCCCCATTCTGAATACTTGCCCCATTTACGAGAATTTCTATATCAGCCTGATAATCGCCCTGATTGATCAGCGCATTTATCCAATCCCGTTTAATTTTGCTGGACTGCGTACAGCGGACGCGTAAACCATTACGCCCCCAAGGCTCAATTTCTATAATTTCATTATCCAGAGAACAAAATAAACTGTTAGTTTTTTTTATAAATTCGACCATGATATATTCTGCTCCATCCTACGACAATTTATATGGAATCCAGACTCGCATTCCACCGATCACCCGATTGCCCCATGCATAATAAGGTATGGCAACCAAACGGATTGGGCGGGAAATCGCCGGAACTGGCAATGTAGCTGGTCGGTAAAGATGTTCGCGCCACGATCCAGAGTCGATCAATTGGCCGCTCGCTTCGACAACCATTACCCCATCCAACAGGTCACCAGCCCAGCGGGTCAATAAAGGCCGATCTTTGTCAATCTCAACGTCAAGTAAACGGCCTTTTATTTCTTGATCCTTATCTTCCAGACAATAAACAATCGGGCCGCGTTGGATAGCGAAACAGCCACGTGTAGCATCAATTCGTGGATTGGAGGCTACAAGCATTGCTTCCATCCTTAATTCGAGTTCAATGACATCTCCTGCTTGCCATGTACGTTCCAAGACAAGGTAACCTTTCTCAAGCCTGAACTCGCTTATTACTTTCCCATTGATGGAAATTATTGGATCGCGGCTCCATTCAGGTATCCGAAGGGATAATACCCATGGCGAATTCCCGGATTCCATAATCCGCAGCTTGATATTTCCCTGCCAGTCNNGCCAGGGATATTCGGTCACCACATTTAATTTGATCCGCTGCCCGGAGGTCAGATCACATCGAATATCCGCAGATGCAAAGTGATGGATTTGAATGCCATTATTATCGCGAGTGGCCAGATAATGAGTCAGTGAGGAAAAGAGCCGCATCACATTAGGCGGACAACAGGCACACTCATGCCACTCAGGACGTT
This sequence comes from Anaerolineae bacterium, assembly GCA_003141915.1. Taxonomy (GTDB): domain Bacteria; phylum Chloroflexota; class Anaerolineae; order Anaerolineales; family Villigracilaceae; genus Fen-1038. Next base: position 8,461 of record PLNY01000396.1, read on the forward strand.
GATCAGGAACACGAATCTCATTAGACGGCAAATCCGTGGAAAAACGCAAATATTTGGCTTCGCGGAGTAGTAGAGGGTTAATATAAAAATAATGCCGTCCATCCAGAGCAGGACTGGCCAAGATATTATTATAAAGTGCTCGTTCCATCTGGTCCGCGTAGCGGCCTTCACCAGTTGCGAGAAGCATTCTCCAATTCCACATGAGACTGGCTATGGCCGCACAGGTTTCACAATAACATTGATCGGCGGGCAGTTCATAAGGATCGCCAAAAGCTTCCCCATCAAAACGCGACCCTAATCCCCCTGTTATGTACAATTTTGTTTCAGTAATATCTGTTGAGAGGCGCAACATGGCGTCTATCAAGGCTTGCTCCCCGGTTTCCAGAAATAAATCTGTGACTCCCGATGCCAGGTACAACTGCCGCACTGCATGGCCGGCAGCTTCAACAACCTTACGCACATCTACATGATCTTGGTGGTATTCCGGGCCATAAGAACGATGACCTTTCATCATATTTTTGCCGCGCTGATCAATAAAGAATTTCGCCAAATCCAAATATCGAGAATCGCCCTTTATCCGGTACAACTCTATCAGCGCCATCTCAACCTCTGGATGGCCGCAGGCTCCCTGCCGCTTATCCGGCCCAAAGACTGAACAAATGTGGTCGGCAAAACGACAGGCAATATTTAATAAACGATCATCGCCCAATGCGCGTTGAAAGGCAATTGCTGCCTGAAATAGATGCCCAGCGCAATAAAGTTCATGCCCGTTATCCAAATCCATCCAGGGCTCAAAAACTTCTTTGGCCTGAACATAACTATTGATGTAACCATCAGGACGTTGGGCAGATGCGATCAGTTCGATGGCTTGATTTGCCATCGAAGATAATTCTTTGTCCGGCTTCTTTCCTAATTCCCAGGCTAAAGCTTCCAACCATTTATAAATATCTGAATCTATAAATACATATCCCCGGTAATTTCCTTTGATGAAACCCGCAGCAATACGCAAATTATCAAAATTACCAGACTTTTCGAGCATCTCAAAGCCAAAACGCAAGCTGATTTTTCTATTTATTGTTTGTTTTTGGGCCCAGAAACCCTCATTCAAAGATATACTGTTTAATTCCAGGGTTTTCCAACGCGCGAAAGGGCTCTGCGATGTATCCACCAGGCCAGAACCAGATCCCGGATTTTCAGCATGAGCAAGCATAAACGATTCCTATATCAGTAAACAGCATGATGATTGTCGCCTTATTGTGAATGAATATGACACTCTATATGGGAGCATGTCTACCTCCCATAACCGTAAATATCCGATGTTAAATCAGTCGATTAGCGCGTCTGGATTGTTTCCTCTCCATCTCCGGATCAAAGGCTCTGGAGGGTTTGTGTGACTGACGTAGTGTTCAGGCGGAAGCATAATCTGCTTAGCGCCACAGGATTCGCGGACGATTAATGCGCCCTGGATTCGAATAGGGTCTTGTATTTCAATTTGGTTTTCAAGACGGTCTACTATCAACTTAGCTGCCAACTTCCCCATCTCAAAGCTTGGGGGGCAAATAGTCGTAATCGTCGGCTTGGACAAACTGGCAATATCGCGGTCATCATACCCAACTACAGCTATATCTTTAGGTACGTTCAAACCTGCATCTTGAATGGCATAGATAGCCC
>PLNY01000046.1 GCA_003141915.1 Anaerolineae bacterium
TAATATCGATAATAATATCATCACGGCAAACAATACTGCATGCTTAATTTCCGGCTATTCCTGCGAAGAATTGACCGGGGAAAATCCGCGGATTCTCAAATCAAATCGCCATGGAAGCGGGATAAGGAGAGGCAACAATGATTACGATTCTGACAATTATCCACGATCCTAAACAATCCGTCGTTCTGCGTCAAATATTTTTGAAACTCCACATCAAGATTATTAATTCTCAACCAACCTACGGAAGTTACCTGAAAGCGCTTCAGTATGATCCCGATATCATAATAATGGAACTGCCGGCTGATCCTAAAGCCCATCTTAAATTCTTAAGCGCCATTCGTTGCAATAAGGCAATTGGACAAAAGCCCTTTATCCTTTTCGGTCCTTCTTTCGATGAAACAACCAATAAAGTCATTTCAGCCTCAGGAGCAAGCAAATACCTTACGCTACCGTTGGATTTAAAAAAGCTTTTTGAGGAAATAAGAGTTCTCATTCATAGTCATTCCATTAAGAATCAGCCTTCCCAGGATAAAAATCAACTCACTACCGACGAACGCGCAAAGCTATTCGACAAATCGGTTGCCAAAGAACCCAAGTTGGAAATAATGCGCAAACATATCGGAAAGCTTTTGGCTTTTCCCGCAACCGTAGCAAGCATCCTCCAGGTCACTCAAAATGACCGCAGCGGGGCCATGGAGCTCGCCCAGGTATTAAAGAGCGATCCGGCGGTTTCCGCTGAAGTGCTTCGAATCGGCAATTCGGTATACTATTCCCGAAATGGGGGTAAGCGCATTCTCAGTGTGAAAGACGCGGTTGTTCGCATCGGTTTTACGGAAACGAAAAATATCGCAATGTCCCTCTCGGTTTTCAAAGTATTGGGTGATAAAAATTATGAAACCGGTTTTAGTCATAATGAGTTCTGGTTCCATTGTTTGGCCACCGCGTCGATCGCAGAGCAGATCGCAAAAAACAGCCAACTTGCGTCGCCTGAAGAGGCTTTTATCGGCGGACTTTTGCACGATCTTGGAACATTGCTTTTCAATGAATACTTCAATGATTTGTTTCTAGCGCTTCTCGATAAAACCACTTGCGAAGGCGTGCGCTTTTTGCAATTGCAAAATGATATTTTGGGGTTCAATCACAACGATCTCATGGCGATTCTTTTCCAGGAATGGAAATTCCCCGAAACCTTTTGCGGCGACCTGCGCTTTATCGGGTCGCCCGAAGCATTTACAAAGGACTTTTTACAGAAAAGGCCGCTTTCTTCAATAATCAATATCGCTGAAGTCATTGCCAAATGCTACCAAATCGGCCAAGAAGCAGATTGTTGTGTGAATTCCATACCTAACGAAGTATTTGAACGTTTGCGCATGCCTTTTGGAATTCAAATTGCGTTCTTGGAAAGAATTTGCAATGAAATGAACATGTTTAACAGTTTGCTTAAGATATTCAAGGGCACCTTTCCGCTCAATCGGAAACTCATTTCCGATGCGGATAAGGTCAACATATTATGCCACTCTTTCGGTCGCGAGGTCTTCAGCCCGGTCGTTGAATATCTTAAAAGTCAAGGTTATAACGTTAACTTCACGACCGACCTGAAGGATTTCTCAACCAAGGGCATGCAATATCATGCCTTTCTTCTCACCGACGGTCAAGGAGCGGTACTAGGAGACATCAATGAAATAGCCAATAAATCAACCTTGGCTTTTACCTTAAACAAAAGCACCGAAACTAATGAGGGGATCTCCGGGCAATCAACAAAATCCAAAGTCATGGTATTTGATATAAAAAATGATTTGAACGGACCGTTTCCAGAAAAAAACATAGTCATTTCCCGCTATCCGGTAGACCTTAGGAACGTGGATATGGTTCTTGCGTGCATGTTACGCGATCAACCCAAAAAACCGGATCTTAATGTTTACGGATCGTTTAAGTCTGTTAATAAACTTGCTTTGGACGGAAAACAGGCAGAGATTCATGTCCTAATCGCCCACGCTAAATCGCAGGTTAGAAATAAAATCATCAATCTTCTGAATAATCAAAAACATTGCATCATCGAAGACACCGACGACGGTATAAAGGCGATCAATTTAGCGCGCACCAAATCAGGTGAAATTTCAGTTATTGTCCTTCAATTAAACATTCCCCTCGCCCAGTGCAAGGATGTTGTCGAACAAATTAAAGGCCTGCCAACGCACAAACGGGCAAAATATTTAATTTGCATGGAAAATTCTACGACAAAGGAGCAACTAATACCGCTTGTTAAATTAGGGATCCGAAGCTTCATTAAGGAAGAGGCCGACGACAAGGAGTTTTCCCTGATGCTTGCCAAATTGGGACTAATCGCGGACGGCCAATAAACCATCCTGAATTTCACGGCGAAGAAGGAGTCTATGCTCGTCCAGATGGTTGTTGACAAAGAAAGCAAGTTGTGCCTTAAAATCTTCTTATCAGTTTTCAAAGTATATGTTATAATATAAAAGCTGGTGTTAGCTAACATCCTTGTCTGTTGTGAGCAGGCTAATTAGAACACAAAAGCATAACTCTCATATGAAAAGCACGAACCCCAATCAAAGCATGAAAATATCGCCACTGCAAATCCTTCACTTCCGGAGGTTGCATTCATGAATGCCGCAACACACGATATGTTTGGCCTCCAAAATAAGATTCTACAGAACATGGTAGAAGGCGTTCTGCTTACCCGTGTTTCAGATGCAGTTATTATTTTTGCAAATCCTCGTTTTGAAACTTTGTTTGGTTATCAAAAAGGAGAATTGATTGGAAAAAATGTAAGTATTTTGGATGCTCCTGAGGGCAAAAGCCCGGAGGCTCAAGCATCCGAGATCCAAAACCGCCTTAAGAAAACCGGAGTATGGCAGGGTGAAATACGCACTATAAAAAAGGACGGAACACCTTTATGGTGCCGTATTAAAGTTTCAACTTTTGACCATTCTGAATACGGTACGGTGTTGATCGGAGTTTACGAAGACATTACCGAGCGCAAAAAGGCGCAGGATGCGTTGAGACTGCGTGAATCATATCTGACCGCTATTATTGAGAATCAACCGGGCCTAGTATGGCTGAAGGATCGAGACGGGAAGTTCCTTGCCGTCAATAATAGCTTTGCGAAGTCTTGTAACCTGGATGATCCGCGATTACTTCTCGGTAAGACTGATTTTGATATATGTCCCCACGAA
>PLNY01000160.1 GCA_003141915.1 Anaerolineae bacterium
CCAGCCGTAACCTGTGAATTCATGTCGCCGCCACCCCAAGATTGGAAGATATCGGGGGGATTACCGGACTGCAAAACGGTGGTCAGCTTAGTCTTGAAGGCCTCGTTTTCCAAAACGGTAATGTTGATAGTGACATTCGGGTGAGCGGCCATATATTGCTTAGCCAAACCTGCCCAGAATGACAGACCCGGGTCAGCGGTTGAAATATGCCACCAATTGATGGTTACTGGTTTCGGCGCGGCGGTGTTCGTTGCAGCGGGTGCCGTTGTCGGTGCGGCGGCGGGCGCCGTAGTCGGGGCAGGAGCTTGAGTAGGAGCACTTGTTGCCGGTGCAGCACATGCAGCCAAGGCAAAAGCGCCAATGAGTACCAAACTCAAAATTGTGTAAATCTTTCGAGACATTTTCTTCTCCTTATCTATGAAAGTGCAAGTAGGTTATACTCACATTGTGCGGAGCAATGCTCCTCACAATTGTGCAGGTCTTCCTTCTATCGGTTCAAGGTTGAAGAGAGGGCCTGCTATTTATTTTTAAAACAATTACTATGCTCACCTCCTTCCATAAGTTTATTTCCGGAAATATTCTGGAACGCAAAAAGCATGGCTGGCGCATATCAGCCTACGCCGCCACCGCTAATTCCTGACAGGAATTGCGGACAACAAGTTGAGTCTTCATCTTATATGTTTGTGTGTCAAGAGACTCGCGTTTGATAAGTTTAATAAGCATTTGTGTCGCGACAAAACCCATTTCAGAAATGAACTGATCCATCGTTGTTAATCCCATATATTTGGATTCTGATATGTTATCGAATCCCATAACCGATAAATCCTCTGGAATGCGCAAACCCATTTCCTGGGCAGTTTGAAAAACACCCATTGCGGTCTGGTCATTGGATGCAAATATGGCTGTGGGCGGTTTATCCAGTGACAGTAATTTTCTTGCACAGACAGCACCTATTTCAGTAGTGTAGTCGCCGGAGGCAATCAACTCTTCATCCACTGGTATTCCCGCATTTTCAAGCGCATCGCGATATCCCTTCAGGCGGCGATTTGAACTTTCCAATTCAGCGCGTCCGCTGATAAAGCCAATTCGTTTGTGTCCCAGCCCAAGCAGATATTCCATCGCCTCGACCGCGCCCTGATAATTGGTCGCATGAACAGTGGGGTAGGTTGGGTTGCTAACGAGAGGGTCGATAGAGACAATCGGAGCATTACTCGAAAACTCGCTCGCGATGGGTGCGACAATGATGACGCCATCCGTGATGGAATTATTGAGAAGGGAGACATATTTTTGTTCGTGAGAGGCGCTTTCGCTCTTCCGTACATCCCCGGTTGTGTACACTAACAAATCAAACTCGGATTCAGCAATGGCGCGATTCACCCCCTTCATCACTTCGATAGCAAATGGATAAGCAATGTCAGGCATGATTAACCCAACTAAATTTTTTTTAAAACTTCGCATACTTCTTGCGGCGAGATTGGTGGTATACCCCAGATTGTCAATCACGGAAAGAATATGATCCTGAGTTTCGCTCGCAACATCCGCCTTGCCATTTAAAACACGCGAAACTGTGGATACGGAAACACCCGCAGTCCTTGCAACGTCCTGAATTGTCACGGTCACTTTTTTCTTTCTCATGCAAAATCCTAAGAAAAGAGTTTTGTTGNNGCGTCCAAGAAAAGTCAATGATTTGAATGAAATTGATTTGAGCGCCGTATTTGACCTCGCCCCTCTCATGAACGGCAAATGCAAAGGAGAAAAGAATGGATGAAAACTTCGGAAATCCGCCGGTCTTTGGTGCTTCCGAAGTTTTGTTTTATGCTTTGACTAACTTGAACGCTGGTCTTGACTCGCCCACGACAATCTCGCGATGATTCTTGATCGGCAAAGTCGGACCGAACTCGGCAAGTTGTTTTAATTGCGAATCATTCAACGCACCAAGCTGACGCAGGATTTCCAACGTCACTGCCGGGCGGACGCGGTTATAAGTTGATAAATCTTCGCCCATGCGTCCGGCGTCGCCGTCCGATACTTTGAAGGCAATGCCGATGCCGCGCGAATCCGCTTTCAACGCACCGGGCAAAAGCCCGATGGCTTGGAATCCTTCCGCGCCGCGCTTGGTGAGGATTTTGCCTTTTCCAACTTTCATCAGCTCGCAATCGAATTCGCCGAATCCGCTGACCATTTCGGAATGAGATGTCATTGCCGATGTGATCTTGCGGCAGGCGTCCGCGCGCGCTTTGGGAAGTGAAGCGGGGTCACATAAACGGGCAAAGCCGAGGGCGGCGTTAAGAAGCGGAACCGCAAAGTTCGGTGCGGAACAACCGTCGGTGCCGAGTTCCACTTGATCGCGTTCGATCCCGCACATCTCCGCAAAGGCCGTCAAAATATCCTGTTGGATCGGATGATCACGTTCGAGATATGTTTCCAGCGGCAGTCCGCGCATTTTGGCGTGAGCCAGCATGGCGGTGTGTTTGCCGGAACAGTTATTGAAGTTGGCCGTGGGCGTGATGTTTTCGACAATGACTTTCTTTAACATTTCCGGATCGCCGGGCAGATGCACGCCGCATTGCAAATCGCTTTCTTTGATTCCAATTTTTTTCTGCAACGCTCTTACGGCATCCAGATGAATCTGCGCAGTCTCATGCGACGCGCACGATAACGCGAGTTCTTTCGGCATAAAACCAAAATGCTCCACGCCGCCGCGTTCGACGAATGGAAGAACCTGGAACGGTTTGGCGGACGAGCGCAAAAAAGCGACCGTCTGAGGATCGCCATAGGAATACAAAAGTTTTTGATTCAAGTCGACGATTGCGATCGCGCCGTAATGAATCGATTCGACGATGTTTCCGCGCGTGACCTCGAAGAGGGGCAGGAATCGTTCGGTCATTATTCTTCGGCAGAATTGCCCATGTGATAGTGACGCGCGTAATAGTGACGAAATCCGTAACGTAATCGTTGAACATATTGTTTGTGCCGCGCCACCGACGCTTTGAATTTATTTCCAAACGCCTCGACCAGTTTCTCTGTAGCTTCCGGCGATTGGCCTTTCGATGCCATCTTTTCCAGCTTCTCGTGAATCTCAGCCATCAATTCAAGTTGTGCCTTGACGGCGGATGAGGATGCCGTTCCTCCGCGCCCGCTGACGAATGTATNNCGATATTGCGGACCCAATAAAAGTTTCAGCGCTTCGATCCATGCCGGGAGGTCGGCGTGCGCAATAAATGGAGGCTGGTTCTTAAGGACGGCGTCACCGAGGAACACCACCTTGTCGTCCGGCACGGTCACCCAGATCGCGCCCGAAGATGGCCCCGGATGTTGTTCGACGATGATCGGCTTCTCGCCCCAATGCAGGATCATTTGGTTCGTAAAGGAAATTTCCGGCGGCGCCCATCGCACGGTGCCGAGTCCGGGGATGGTTTCCCAATCAGAACCGGTTTCATTTCCCTGCGCTTTGAATGTGGTCGGCCGCACGCGAAAGACCGCCGCGGTTTTTTCATGGGCGATCACGGTGCAGTCCATGGTACGCGCGCCGAGCGTTCGGTCGGGATGCGCATCGAGGTTGATGAGCACGCGTTCCGGCCCTGAACCGAGTCCCATCAAGGCGGCGCGCCAGGCGCGTCCATCTTCCGGCGCGGGCGGCGCGTCCACTTGCACCAAGCCGCGCGGCTGTTGAATCACGCCCAGCGTCGAGCCGAGATAATGATCTTCTATGTAAACACTATCAGAGATAGATTGCATGAAAACTCCTTACCCCTACCCAACCTCCCTCAAATTCTTTCAATGAAAGAATTTGAGGGAGGTGTCCGACACTTGCACCGCGCTGCGTTCGGTGCAGTGCAGGTGAGGACAGTGGGGGTTGATGATATTTTACCCTCAATTCCTTACAACTGTTTCTTTCATCACCGGCAAAACAAAAATGAACTTCGATCCTTTACCCATTTCACTTTCAACCCAGATTTTTCCGCCATGCGCCTGCACTGCAAGACGGCAAAACGCCAAGCCGATGCCCAAACCTCCGGGACCATCTTTCCCTTTGAGACGCGCAAATTTTTCAAAGATGCGTTCACGCCCGTTGGCTGGAACACCCGGGCCATTGTCCTTGACCCAAAACTGCACGTTCGCACCGTCCATCTTTGCGCCGGCCTCGATCACCGATTCGACGCGCGAGAACTTGATGGCATTCTCGAGCAGGTTGATGACGACTCTCCGCATCATATCCATGTCGACCCAAACATTGGGAAGGCGCTTGGGAAGATTCGTTTCCAGTTTTTGATTCCGGCCCGCGGCAGACGGATGGGCATCCTTCACAGCCAGCTCGATCAACTCCCTGGGATCGACCGCCTTTTGGGTTGCGATGGTTTGTCCCGATTCAAGGCGGTTGATATCCAGCAATGAATTGACCAGCCGCTGAATGCGTTCCGTGGAATTGACTGCGATGCCCAAAACGGATCGAACGGATTCGTCCTGTCCGGTCAAGCCGCTCAATATATCGAGACTCGAAACAATATTGCCCAGCGGCGAACGCAGGTCATGATAGATCATGGCGGTCAAATCATCACGCAGGGAATCCAATTCCTTGCGTTCGGTGATATCGCGCAGAGTCCATTGAATGGAATCGGTCTCTTCAAATTTCACGCATCGCGCGTGGACTTCCACCGGCACCGCTCCCGAATCGGCTTTGTGCAACACCGATTCGTAAATCCTCTCGTCATCCGTCCGCAGATTCTCGAATTCGATTCCGGTTATATTCCATTTGATTTCATGCAACTGGTCGATGCTCATTTGGCGCAGCTCTTCGGCCCGAACGCCGCTCAAACGCGTGGCTTCGCGGTTGGCTTCGAGAATCCTGCCCTCCCAATCGGTGATGAAGATCGGGTCAATGCTTTCTTCGAATAATTCGCGGTAACGCTGGTGGGCGTTTTGCAAATCGTTATATAAACGCGCATTGAATACCGCGATGCTGGCCTGGTCTGCAATGGCTTTCATGAGGTCAAGGTGTTCGAGGTTAAAAACATTCGGTCTGGAGTGGACAAGGGTCAGCACGCCGACCAAATGTTCGCGCGCAATTAGCGGAACGCAGATCGCCGACTTGGCGATTCGATTGGTCTCGTCATCGGCGCGGCGGACCCAGCGCTCATCCTTGCTGGTATCTGGAACAAGGACTGCTTCGCGGTGTTGGACAACCCAGCCCGCCAGGCCGTGGTCCACCGTTTCTTTTAGTTGTTGGGTCGTGTGTTCACGCAGGCTTTTTCCGTAGATGATGGTTGCGTCGATGGGCTTTCCATTATCGTCGAGAACAACGATGCTCCCGCGCTCGCCGCCCACGTTTTTTGTGGCCGCAAATAGCAGGCGTTGTAAAACCGTCCGCAGGTCAAGCGCTGCGGCGACCTCGCGGTTAACTTGAATCAGAAGTTCGAGCAATGTCTGGGTGCGGTCTTTGGTCATGATGAATATTCGCTGACACTCACAATAATTCTAATCTAGTTTTTTGAGTTTTAGAGTATAGCACGCTGTGATTTGTTAAAGATTGCGAAATCGTATACAATTGAGCCATGCTGGATATTCAGAAAATTCGCGTTTTATGTTTCGATGTGGATGGCACGCTGAGTGATACGGATGATTATTATGCCGATAAATTTTCCGCCTGGTTTCAGCGGCTGCCGCGCTTCGTTGTGCGCGATCCGGAACGGGCCGCGCGTCGACTCGTGATGTGGAGCGGATCGCCAGCCAACGCCCTGCTGGGCCTGAGCGATACCATCGGGTTGGATCGCCCGACCATTACCCTGATCGATTTCATCTATCGCCACCGCAAAAGGAAGTGGCGGAAATTTTTGATCGTCCCCGGCGTGGAGGAAATGCTGGCTCGGCTCAAGGGACATTATCCGATGGTGATCGTCAGCGCGCGGGATGAAGACAGCACGATGACTTTTCTGCAGGAATTCGATCTGGTGAAATATTTCGATGCGGTCGTCAGCGTCTTGAGCGCCAGGCATACGAAGCCTTATCCGGACCCGATCCTGCTGGCCGCGCAAAAAATGGGAGTCGCGCCGGAGGCGTGTTTGATGATCGGCGATACGACCGTGGATGTGCGCGCAGGCCACGCTGCCGGTTCGCAGACCGTCAGCGTGTTGTGCGGATTCGGCGAGGAAGAAGAACTACGAAATAAAAAACCGGATTTGATTTTGCCGAGCACCGCTGATCTGGCGGATACTTTGCTAGGAAAATAAAAAGCCAAAGCGTAATTGGACGCTGATAAACGCGGAGAGCACGGATTTCTATTTTTGAATCGGCGTAATTCAGTGTTTTTCCGCGTCCATTAAATTTTTGGGGTCATTTCCATTTTTTATCCATCGTTGCCGAAGCTTGTTCTTGCCATCCCTTGACGTACGGTAATTTTTCGCAGATGAGACCACCTTTCAATTTGAAAATATCCACTCCGCGGACGTGTTGCTTCGCGCCGGTTTCATCCAACCATTCACAACGCCAGCGCATCACCACGCGCAGACCAAAACCAAATATCTCCTCGATTTCGGCATGTGCTTGCTGAACTTCGCGGAATGAATCCTCAAAGAATTGACTGATCGATTCTTTTCCCTGATATTGCGCGCCATCGGGCGCGGGACTCGTATCTTCAAATACGCAATCGTCGCTGATGCATTTCAGGATTCCCGCCACATCGTGACGATTGAACGCTTCATTGAATTCCAGCGCCACGCGCATCCCTGACTCGATCTTTGACATGCGGATTGGACTCATAAACACCCCTTCCATTGAACGAATGCGTTATTGGATCGCTTTTCAATATGCAGAAATATAAACTCACGCCTTGCATTCAAAATTACGAAGCGACGGATGTTATTCAAGAAGATTCATAACGAACATACGAAGGAGTATATCTAAAATACGAAGGTTGGTATCATAATGCACTTCATCATGACGATTGAACGCTTCGTTTTGAAGTATTCTGTTTTTTGAACGGGCTAACTAGTGATTATACTGAAAGCATAAATGATTATATACCTCCGCTCTCATTTTTCTTTATCACCCTCGGCGATACGATCCACAACACCGCTAAAATCAATCCGCCGAGAAAGAATGGCAAGGGCGCAATGATAGCGCAGAAGAACGTCTCGTGCAGAATCGCGTTGTGTGTCATTGCGCGGTCCCGACACCTGCACTTGCACCTGGTGCGCACTTGCCCCGGGCGCGAGTGCAGGTATGTCCTTCGAGAGAACGAAAAGCGAAAGTCTTGATACAATTGAACTGAATAGAGGCAATATAAAAAGCTTTTCTGGAAGATTGTTTTTACTCACTTTATTGGTTTTCTCAATGGGATGCCAGCCAAGGGTGGATTCGTCGATCCCTGCAAGTACAACCCCGAGTCCTCATGTGACGATCCTGGGACAACGCGAATACCTTGTTCACCAGCAATTGACGCTTGTCAATCAAGGATCGGGCCAGCCGGAGAAGCAGAATCTTTGGGTGGCATTGATCCGGGACTTTCCCCCTTATCAGCAGGTGAAATCCATGGAGGTTTCGCCCAAAAATTATACATTGGTGGTTGACGAATTAGGCAACCATTATGCTGAGTTTGATTTTTCCAAACAGCCCGGCGGCACAACCCAAATGATAAAGATCGATTATCGGGTAGATGTGAACGAATTGGCATACGATTTATCGGCCTGCCAGGGGGAGCTTCCGGATGAGTTCAACCAGCCTGAACTGCACATCGAATCTGCCAATCCCCAAATCACAGTTCTCGCAAACAAGTTGTCACAGGGCAAAGGCACTGTTTGTCAGAAGGTGCGGGCGTTTTATGATTACATAGGCGATAATTTAGTCTATACCTACAATGGAGCAAATTGGGGAGCGCAAGCGACACTCGGACCAATGGGGGCCGACTGCACGGAATATTCTGATTTGCTGGCGGCGCTTAGTCGGGCGCAAGGCATCCCGGCGCGCTATTTCGAAGGATTGTTGTATCTGGATTCGGAGACGAATGCCCTCGCTAGAATTGAGCACGCCTGGCCAGACGTATATATGCCCTTGGCTGGCTGGGTCGCCATGGATCCCACCCTGGGACGGGAGCCGACCAACCGCGACAAATATTTCGCACACTATACACCGGATCATATTATTGTCACGATGGGTGCGAATCCGTCTGTGTTGCGAGGCGGTGACTACTGGACGTATCTCTATTGGCCGGGCAACAGTACCACGATACAGGCCAGTGGAAATTGGAAGATCGAACTCGTCGACAAAAAAGGGCAATAAGCAACATAATCTCCCCTCATTTCTGTTCTATTAAATAAAACAGTGATGAGGGGAGACAGACTTCCAAGAAAAATTGGAGATTTATATTTTATGAAAGCGGGGCCAAATTACTCTCCGCGCTTACGCAGATACGTGTGCATAATCACCGATAGTACGATGATTAAACCATAGATAAACTGGGTCCAGAATCCCGTCAGGCCGGCGGCCACAGTCGCAGCTTCGATGGCGCCAATGATAAGAGCCCCGATGAACGTTCCTAGGATCGTGCCAACGCCGCCGAAGACCGACGTGCCGCCCAAAAAGACGGATGCCAGGGTCTGGAGCAAATATCCATCCCCCATACTGGGCCAGAAATAAGTCACGTAAAAACTGGCAAGTATGCCGGCAAAGGCCGAGACCAGACCGACCAGCATAAAGGCCTGGATGCGGGTACGCCCGGTATCGACGCCCATCAATTCGGCGCTGTTGATATTATCGCCGATCAGGTAAATGTGTGCGCCAAACCGGTGCCGGTTCAGCACCACCCAGCCCAGAATCGCGATCACGATGAACCATAAAAATTGCATAGGGAAATATTTATCGATGGTGCCAACAAACAGCGGATAAAAAAAGGTCGGTTTAACATACTCTAAAGAGAAATTTGCCCCTTG